>JBDSTJ010000053.1:0-4938 GCA_039928335.1 Streptosporangiaceae bacterium
GCGAGAGAGGTCGCGGTGACCTGGTCGGCCGAGAGGCCGGCCAGCACGGCCTTCTGCTCGCGGGTCGCGGGCGCGTCGATGCGGGCGTAGGCGGGGTCGCCATACCGGGTGACGAGCCGGCCGTACAGCTCGCTGGGGGAGCGGCCGGTGACGGCGGTCATCTCCGCGGCCAGCAGAGCCATGATCAGGCCGTCCTTGTCGGTGGTCCAGGCCGACCCGTCCCGGCGCAGGAACGACGCCCCGGCGCTCTCCTCGCCGCCGAAGCCGAGCGAGCCGTCGAGCAGGCCGGGCACGAACCACTTGAACCCGACCGGGACCTCCACCAGGGGGCGGCCGATCCCGGCGGCCACCCGGTCGATCATGCCGCTGCTGACCAGGGTCTTGCCGATCCCGGCCTCGTCGGACCAGCCGGGGCGGTGGCCGAACAGGTAGGAGATGGCCACGGCCAGGTAGTGGTTGGGGTTCATCAACCCGCCGTCGGGCGTGACGATGCCGTGCCGGTCGGCGTCGGCGTCGTTTCCGGTGGCCACGTCGAAGGCGGCCCGCCGCTCGATCAGCGACGCCATCGCGTACGGCGAGGAGCAGTCCATCCGGATCCTGCCGTCCCAGTCGAGCGTCATGAACCGCCACGTCGGGTCGCTGTCGGGGTTCACCACGGTCAGGTCGAGCCGGTGCCGGTCGGCGATCTCGCCCCAGTAGGCGACGCTCGCACCGCCCAGCGGGTCGGCCCCGATCCGCACCCCGGCCTCGCGGACGGCGTCCAGGTCCAGCACGGACGGCAGATCGTCGATGTAGTTGGCGAGGAAGTCATAGCGCCCGGTGGTGTCGGCCCGCAGGGCCCGCTGGTAGGGCATCCGGTGGACGTCCCCGAGGCCCGAGGCGATCAGCTCGTTGGCCCGGTCCTGGATCCAGCTGGTGGCGTCGGTGCCGGCCGGCCCGCCGTGCGGTGGGTTGTACTTGAAGCCGCCGTCGGCGGGCGGGTTGTGCGAGGGTGTGACCACGACCCCGTCGGCGAGCCCGCTGGTACGGCCCCGGTTGTGGGTGAGGATCGCGTGCGAGACCGCGGGCGTCGGGGTGTAGCCGTCACGGCTGTCGATCAGGACGAGCACGTCGTTGGCCGCGAAGACCTCCAGCGCGGACGCCTGAGCGGGCTCGGAGAGAGCGTGGGTGTCCGCGCCGAGGAACAACGGCCCCTCGATGCCCTGTCCGGCCCGGTACTCGCAGATCGCCTGGCTGGTGGCGAGGATGTGGTCCTCGTTGAAGGCGACGTCGAAGGCCGATCCGCGGTGCCCGGAAGTGCCGAAGGCCACCCGCTGCCCGACCTCCGTCACGTCGGGCCGCAGCGTGTAGTAGGCGGTCACCAGCCGGGCCACGTCCACCAGGTCCCGGGACTGCGCGGCCTGGCCCGCACGCTCGTGCACCATCGAGTACTCCATTCGGCGTGCGGGGAAGGATTTCACCGTATCGCACCCGGCCGGGCGGGCAAGGTCATCCGGTCGGTACGCTGGGCCGGGTGAAGGCTTCCGCCCCCCTCGTCGAGGCTGCCGCGCTCAGCCCGTTCTTCGACCTGGTCAGGGCGGGCGAAGGCCCCTCGGCCGCCGGGCTCTACGCCGACGGCCTGGGGCCGCTGATCTCGGGGATGAGGCAGCGGCTCGGCACCGGGGAGGACCGGGTGGCCGCCTCGACCCTGCATCTGAGCCTTGTCGCCAAGCTGTGGTCGCCGGTCCTGTTCTGCGCGCTGCACGGCGTCGTCCCGGACCTGGCGGGCCTGAGGTTCCGGACCGATGACAGCGGCTTCTGGCTGCCCGGTGCCGACGGCTGGGCGAACTCCGATCCGGCCGACCTCGTCTACGCGCAGGTCGTGGCGGGCCAGCTCGCCCCGCTCGGCGCGGCGATCGGGCGTGAGGTGAAGATCGCCGACGGCCTGCTGTGGGGCAACGCGGGCTCGGCTCTGATCGGCGCGCTCCGCGTCATCACCGGCGCGCGGCGAGACCTGGCCGCACCGGCCCGGAGCCTGGCCGAGCGGCTGCTCTCGACCGGCCTGCTGGCCGGGAGCGTCGAGTTCACCGGCCCAGGCCTGACGGTACGCCGCAACAGCTGCTGCCTGTACTACCGGCTGCCGAACGGCGGCCTGTGCGGTGACTGCTCGCTGACCGCCTGACTCAGCGCCGGGGACGCGTTGCCGGTCCTGTTCGCGACGAAGACGTGGCCGAGGAGCAGGGAGCTGAAGGACTCGACCAGGCCGGTGACGACCGTCAGGCCGAGCAGAGCATGATCACGAGGTTCGGCCATCGGGCCGTCCTCACCCGGTCTCCCGGGCGGCCGGACTGCGCCTCGCCAGGCGGGCGGCCGCCCCGGTCACGGCGCGGGCCGGCAGGAAGAACACCAGCAGCGCCAGCACCACGTGCACGGTGATGAAGACGTACGCCTCGGTCCTGGAAGCGGCATGACCGAGGAACACGGTCATGTGATCGGCCCAGGTCCACACCTCGGGGATGGGCGTCCACGCGGGGTCGGTGTGCGGGTTGACGGTGAGGAAGGCCAGGTCCTCCAGCCCGGACAGCTGGAGCAGGAGCATGCCGAAGGTCAGCCGGAGGCTGGTCTCGCGGGAGCCGCCGCCCAGCCGGTAGGACAGCGAGAGCGCCAGGATGACGAACGGCACCAGGGTCAGCATGTTGTAGTACGTCTCGGTGCCGTCCTGCTCGACCAGGGCGTAGAAGAAGTTCCTGGGCACGAAGAAGCAGAAGAAGGCCAGGAAGCAGGCCACCGGGGCGATCAGCGGCAGTTTGAGCCGGCGGGCCCAGTCCAGGTCGAGCCAGGCCACGGCCACGCCGGCGGCCGCGAACGGCGACAGCTTGAACAGGAACACCCACAGCGAGGAGATCTCCTTCTCGTGCGGGAGGCCGAACCAGACGATCCCGCCGAGCACGAGGGCCAGGGCCGCCGCGACGAGGCAGACGGAGTTGGCGCCGAGGAAGGAACGGGCGGGCGCCGCGGTCCCGGTGTCGTGGACCTGGTCAGGAGCGGGCATGGGCTTCACTTTCGGGAGAGGGGACGATGACCGGCCGCAGCAGGCGCAGGGCCTCCCGGGTGGACCGTTCGGTCTCGGCGCGGGAGCCTCCCGCCGCGAGCAGGTTGCCGATCTTGTGACCGGCCTGAGTGAAGGGGCGGACGAGGTCGCCCGGCTGGACGAAGAGTTCGAGCTCGGCGATACCGGGGACCGCGCGGGCGGCCTCGACCCCGCCGAACCCGGTGACCGTGCCGGTCCCGGTCAGCGGCGAGCCGAGCAGGGTGAGCGCGGCGTGGGCTTGGTGGGTGGGCCGCAGGTCGGCGGGCTCGCCCAGCACCAGCGAGATCAGCGCGGCCACCAGGTCGACTCCGTAGGCGGCCTTGAGCAGGCGGGGGATGCCGTTGCCGCCGAGCCGGGCGTTGAGCTCGACGAAGTTGACGCGGCCCTCGGGTGTCACGACGAAGTCGAGGTTGGCCGGGCCGTCGTGCAGGTCGAGGGCGGCGCAGATCCGGGCGGCGTTCTCGGCGGCCTCCAGCCGGAGGG
This sequence comes from Streptosporangiaceae bacterium, assembly GCA_039928335.1. Classification (GTDB taxonomy): domain Bacteria; phylum Actinomycetota; class Actinomycetes; order Streptosporangiales; family Streptosporangiaceae; genus Actinocorallia. The sequence continues at coordinate 3,554 of JBDSTJ010000053.1, forward strand.
TCTCGGACAGTCTGGACGGGCACAGATGGGTCCTGACCAGGAAGCCCTCGGCGAAGACCTTCTCGGTGACCGCGGCGAAACGCGGCCGGTCGCCGACCATGAAGATTTCCAGTGAATAGTGATCGCCCTTGATCAGTTCTTCGGCGATCACGATGCCGTCCGGAGAATGGTCCCGTGCGTGGATCACCGCGGCCGCGAGTTCGTCGGCGCTGCCCACTCGGCTGAGGCCTTTGCTTCCCGAGCCGTCGTTAGGTTTGACAATAAGCGGGAAATAAAGATCCTCTTTCGAGATATCGTCGGTACTGGTGCCGCACGCCCACCGAAAACCGGGCAGGCCGAGCTTTTCGAGGAGCCGGTGGAACTCCGCCTTGTCCATCGAGGTCCGGGCGGCCTCGCCCGGATAGCGGTACGGGGTGTCATAGCGCCGGGAGAGTTCGTGCCAGCTCCGCAGTCCCGCGTCGCTCGCCGCCGACACCACCGCCCGGGGCCGGATCCCGCCGAGCGCCGCCGCGATCGCGTCGGGGTCGCGGACCGACACCTGGAGGAAGGTGTCGGCGAAGGGCGTGGCCGGCCGGTCCCGACGGTGGTCGGCGGCGATGATCTGGATTCCGCGCCGCCGCGCCTCCCGGTAGAGCGGCAGTTGGTCCTCGCTGGCTCCCAGGATGAGCAGGCTCACGACCGCACCTGCGCGTCCGCGGTGCCGAGGGTGTCCAGCCGGTCGACGGGGATGTTGGCCTCCCGGATGTAGAAGGGCCGGATCCGGGAGTCGTTCCGCAGCAGCCGCTCGACGTACCTGCCGAGGACCGCGACCGCGGCCAGGTTCAGCGCGGTCAGCGTGAGCACGGTCAGGGCGAGCACGGTCGACACCACCGTGACCCGGCCGCCCGCCGCCTGGGCGGCCAGGACGACGGCCGCGACGGCCAGCCCGGCGGTCCCCGCCGCGTACAGCAGGTTGAGCGGCCGCCAGGAGTACCCGAAGAACAGCTCGAAACTGTGCCCGGCGAGCCTGGCCAGCCGGAACTTGGACCGCCCCGCCGTCCGCACCCGGTGGGCGGTCGGCACCAGGGCGTAGCGGCCGCCGACCAGCGGCACCTGGGCGATGAAGTAGGGGGTGCCGAGCCGCATGTCGGCGAGGGTCCGGGCGAAGGCGGTGCGGACCACCCGGAACGTCGAGGCGCCCCTCGGCACGTCGATGCCCAGCAGCCGCCGGGCGACCCACTGCTGCCCGGACGATCCGGCCTTGCGATACCACGGGTCCCGGCGGTCGGTACGGACCCCGAAGACCACGTCGTACCCTTCGGCGGCCTTGTCGAGCAGCGCCCGGATCTCGCCGGGGGGCGCCTGCAGGTCGGCGTCGACCTGGGCGCACCACGGCATCCGGGCGT
>JBDSTJ010000054.1:0-3256 GCA_039928335.1 Streptosporangiaceae bacterium
TCGGTCAAACGCCACTTCAGCGAACTCGGCGTTGACACCCAGACCGAAGATTTCACCGTTGTCGGTGTCGGCGACATGTCCGGCGATGTGTTCGGCAACGGCATGCTGCTGTCGGAGCACATCAACCTGGTGTGCGCCTTCGACCACCGGCACATCTTCCTCGACCCGACCCCGGACCCGGCGGCGTCGTTCGCGGAGCGGCAGCGGCTGTTCGCGTTGCCGCGCAGCTCCTGGGCGGACTACGACACCACGCTGATCTCCGCGGGTGGCGGTGTGTTCCCGCGCACGGCCAAGTCCATCCGGCTCACCCCGGAGGTCCGCGACGCCCTGGGGATCGCACCGGACGTGGCGGCGATGCGGCCGTTCGAGCTGATGCGGGCGGCCCTGCTCGCCCCGGTCGACCTGCTGTGGAACGGCGGCATCGGCACCTACGTCAAGGCCTCGACGGAGAACAACGCCGACGTCGGCGACAAGGCCAACGACACGATCCGGGTCGACGGCACGGAGCTGCGCTGCAAGGTGGTGGGGGAGGGCGGCAACCTGGGCCTGACCCAGCTCGGGCGGATCGAGTTCGCCCGCGCCGGCGGCATGGTCAACACCGACTTCATCGACAACTCCGCCGGAGTCGACACCTCCGACCACGAGGTCAACATCAAGATCCTGCTGGACCAGGTCGTCCGGGACGGCGAGCTCACCGGTCTCCAGCGCGACCGGCTGCTCGACGAGATGACCGACGAGGTCGGCACGATGGTGCTGCGCGACAACTACAAGCAGAACGTGGTGCTGGCCGCGGCCCGCTCGCAGGCCGCCGACATGATGCACGTGCACGCCCGCTACCTGCGCCGGCTGGAACGGGACGGGCTGCTCAAGCGCAAGCTCGAGTTCCTGCCCGACGACAAGGCCATCGCCGAGCGCCGCCAGTCCGGCCAGGGCCTGTCCTCGCCGGAGTTCTCGGTCGTCCTGGCCTACTCCAAGATGACCATCGACCGGGAGATCCTCGCCTCGGACCTGCCGGACGACCCCTACCTGGAGACATGGCTGGTCCAGTACTTCCCGACGGCGCTCAGGACCCGGTTCCAGCCGTACATGGACCGGCACCCGCTCCGCCGGGAGATCATCGCGACCCAGATCGTCAACGACCTGGTGAACAACTCCGGCTGCACCTTCGGGTTCCGGCTCAGCGAGGAGACCGGCGCCTCGGCCCCGGACCTGGCGCGCGCCTACCTGGTGGCGCGCAAGGTCTTTGACATGCCGCGGTTCTGGGCGGCCGTCGAGGCCCTGGAGGGGGTGGTCGACCAGGACACCCAGCTCGCGATGCTGCTGGAGGCGCGCAAGCTCACCGAGCGCGGCGCGCGCTGGCTGCTGCACAACCGGCGGCCCCCGTTCGACATCCGTGAGACGGTCCAGGCGTTCGGGCCCGGCGCGCTGGCGATGGTCCCGACCCTGCCCGGCCTGCTGTGCGGCCGGGACCTGGACGCCTTCAACGAGCGGTTCGAGGCCTACGTGGCCCGCGGCGTGCCCGAGGAGCTGGCCACGCAGGTCGCGATGATGGTCCCGGGCTACTCGGCGCTCGACATCGTGGAGGTGTCCCACTCGACCGGGCACCCGGTGGAGGAGGTCGCCGAGGTCTACTTCGACCTGGCCGACCGGCTCCAGCTGTCCCGGCTCCGCGAACCCGTCATCGCCCTGCCCCGCGACGACCGGTGGAAGTCGATGGCCAGATCGGCCCTGCGCGACGACCTCTACGCCGCGCACGCCGAGCTCACCAGGGACGTACTGGTGACCAGCCCCACGGGCACGCCCGAGGCCAGGCTGGAGGCATGGGCGGACAAGAACGTCGCCGCGGTCACCCGGGCACGACAGACCCTGGGCGAGATCTGGGAGAGCGACAGCCACGACCTCGCCACCCTCTCGGTGGCCCTCCGCGCCGTCCGCACCCTGGTCAAGGCCTCGAACCTGCCGGTATCGGGTTAGCAGACCGGCGGGGGCCTGCCAGCCAGCTCTCCAGGAACACAGCCCACGGCGTGCCGGGGTGAGCAGCGGTCAGACAGACCACCCCGGCACGCCGTAGTTCTTGGGGACGTGCCTACGTCGTGTCGGCGGAGACGGCCTTGCGGGTCGCGCCGGAGACGGTGACGTCGCCTTTCCTGGGGATGACCGCCAGATACTGGATCAGTACGGTCGAGGTGAGGTGGCGCACGCTGCGCCGGGGGGCCAGGCCGACCAGGTCGCCGGTGATCGGGATCTTTTTTGCCTTCGTGGTGGCGGGGGCGTAGGTCTCCTTCTGCCGGAGCACGTACCAGACGAGCGCGCCGCCGTCCTGGGTGGCGAGGGCGTAGGTCTGCGGTGTGGCGGGGGAGAACTGGGCGCTGAAGCTGATCCCGGCCGTGCCGATCTGGGTGCCGGCCTTCTTCATCAACTCGTACGTCCCGGTGGTCAACGGCCCGGCGGCGAGACCGGCCGCGCCGGGGGCCTTGGGTCCGCCGCCGAGCAGGGCCGCATGGGCGGTGGCGAGTCTGCCGGGGGTGAGCGCCAGCTTGGCGGGGGTCGGGACCCTGGCGTAGCCGGCGTCGTCGACGGCGACACCGCCGATCGGCCCGCTGCCGTTGCGTTGCGGGTCGGCCGCGAGTTTCCACGGGCCGCCGTCGGCGTCCTGGACGAACAGCAGTGCGTGCCTGATCTGCTGGTCCCGCACGGTCGAGGCGGCGTCCACCGCGAACCAGCGCGGGTGGCCGGTCAGCCGCGGAATGTAGAAGACCGGGTTCTGGTAGGAGAAGGGGGTGAGTTTCTTCCCGGTGGCCCGGTTGAGTGTGTAGAGGGCCACGTCCATCTGCAGTTGCGGGCCGGTCTCGACGGTGGCCAGCAGGGTCGGGTCGAGGGCCTTGTTGGCCTTGGCGTTGGTCTGCTCATAGGTTCTGAGGACGGTGCCGGCCTGGGCCGTGGTGAGCGCCGGGGGGCGGGCCGCCGCGGCGTCCCTGGCCGCTCCGCTGCAGGAGGCCAGCGGGAGGGCCAGAACCGCCAGGCCGGTGGCGAGTGGTACGCGCATGATTCGGATCATCGCACAGTGAACATGACGTCACGTTCGGTTCACCAAAGATGGTCTTGGTGAAGTCCTGCCCGAACGGTCCTGCGTGGTCGGCCTTGGAGGAGGCGAGCACGGCTCACACGGTCCTGGCCTTGACCACGCCGCCACCCTCGGCGATCACGCTGGCCCTGGGCGGGGTTTTGGGCTTCTTGGTCTCCTTGGTCTCTTTGG
>JBDSTJ010000055.1:0-2678 GCA_039928335.1 Streptosporangiaceae bacterium
CAGTGCATGAACCTCAAGGTCCCGCTCGACCACGCACACCCGGGCGGCAAGAAGATCACGCTGGCGCTGTCGCGGATCAGGCACCGGAGCGGCGGGACCTACCAGGGCGTCCTGCTGGTCAACCCCGGCGGGCCCGGGGGCACCGGCCGGGACTTCGCCGCGACCGTGGCCTCGGGGCTGCCCGGGAATCTCCGGCAGGCCTACGACGTGATCGGTTTCGACCCCCGGGGCGTCGGCGCGAGCAGGCCGGCCCTGTCCTGCCGGCCGCACTACTCGGGCCCGGGTCGGCCGGCCTACGGCACCGCCGAGAAGGCCTGGCTGAAACGGACCGCCGCCTATGCCAGGGCCTGCGGGCGCAAGTACGGGCCGTTGCTGGCGCACATGCGTTCCGAGGACGCGGTCCGCGACATGGACCTGATCCGGGCGGCACTCGGTGTCCCGCAGATCAACTACTACGGCGGCTCGTACGGGACCTACCTCGGCGCCGTCTACGCCACCCTGTTCCCCGGCCGGGTCCGGCGGATGGTCCTGGACAGCAACGTCCGGCCGAGCGGGATCTGGTACCAGGACAACCTCGACCAGGACCTGGCCTTCCAGCAGAACCTGCAGGCGTACTTCGCCTGGATCGGCCGCCACCACAAGGCCTACCGGCTGGGCCGCAGCGGCCGCAAGGTCGCCCGGCGGTTCTACGCCACGCGCGATTCACTGAACGTCCGCCCGGCCGGAAAGAAGATCGGCGGCAATGAGCTGACCGACCTCTTCCAGATCGCCGGCTATACCACCGCTTGGTGGGCCCCACTCGCCGGAGTCCTGGCCCGGTGGGTCCACGACCATGATTCCGGGGGCCTGCGCAAGGCCTACCAGGTGGCCCGCCTGGGCCACGCCGACAACGACTACGCCGTCTACAACGCCGTCCAGTGCACGGATGTCGCCTGGCCGCGCAGCTGGCGGAAATGGCGGCGCGACGCCGTCCGGACCAACCGCCGGGCACCTTTCGGGACCTGGCAGAACACCTGGTTCAACGCCCCCTGCCGGGTCTGGCCCGCCGCCGCGGGCAAGCCCGTGCGGATCAGGTCGAACGGGGCCTTCCTGCTGCTCCAGGCGACCCATGACGCGGCGACCCCCTACCGGGGCGGGATCGAGATGCACCGCCTGATCAAACGCTCCAGGTTGATCGTGGAGAATGGCGGAAGGACCCATGTCATCGCGCAGAACGGCAACCCCTGTGTGGATGATCGATTTTATGCTTATCTGTCCACAGGGGCTCTTCCCGGGAAAAGGGTGACGCACTGCGCGCGTCTGTCCTACCCGACGCCGTGAGGAGCGGTCCAAGGGTCATAAGCTAAGGGCCCGAAAGGATGTGCCGATGCGGATGCTGGGATCGCTCCCGGTACGGGTCCTCGACGACCGGTACCGTGACCAGGTCTTGGCGATCCTCGACGCGGATCCCGTCGGGAACGTCTTCGTGGCCTCCCGGGTCCACCAGGCCGGCCTGGAACCGGGCAGGCTCGGCGCCCAGATGTGGGGCTACTGGCAGGACGGGCGGCTGGAGTCGCTGTGCTACGCCGGGGCCAACCTGATCCCGGTGGCAGCCACACCCGAGGCCACCAGGGCCTTCGCGGACCGGGCCAGAAACCAGGGCCGCCGCTGCTCCTCGATCGTCGGGCCCGTGCCCGTCGTCCAGGACCTGTGGGAGATGCTCGTTCCCTACTGGGGGCCGCCCCGCGTGATCAGGGCCGCCCAGCCGGTGATGGCGACCGGGAAGCCCTCCCAGTTCCCCGCCGACCCCTACCTGCGCCGGGTCCGGATGGAGGACTTCGACGTGATCTACCCCGCCTGCGTGTCGATGTTCACCGAAGAGGTCGGGGTCTCCCCGAATGCCGGCGACGGCGGAGTGCTCTACCGGGCCCGGGTGGCCGAACTGATCAGGGCCGGCCGCTCCTTCGCCCGGATCGAGGGCGGCCGGGTCCTGTTCAAAGCCGAGATCGGCGCGGTCACCCCGCTCGCCTGCCAGGTCCAGGGCGTCTGGGTGCACCCGGAGGAACGCGGCCGGGGCCTGTCCGAATTCGGGATGGCAGCCGTCGTCGAAGAATCCCTGCGGGCCATCGCACCGACCGTCTCCCTGTACGTCAACGACTTCAACGTCCGCGCCCGCGCCGCCTACCGCCGCATCGGGTTCACCGAGGTGGACACCTTCATGTCGGTGTTGTTCTAGGTCGTCCCCGGTCAGCCGGCGACCAGACGGCGGAACAGGCGGTCGAGTTCCTTGGCCGGGTCGTCGGTCAGGCCTGGGTGGGCAGGGCCGGGCTGGACGATCGTGCTGCGCGGGGCCACCAGCCAGCGGAACCTGCGGCCCAGCGAGTCGTCCGCCGCGTGGTCGCCGCCCTCGCAGTGGGCCTGGACACCCCTGAGGGCCGCTCGTAGGCCCGCCAGGTCCAGGCCTGGGGCCAGCGCCTCGAGCCGAGCCTCGTCGGCCCTGAACCGGACGCCCAGGAAGTCGCGTTTCTGGCAGTACACCACGATCCCGACGTTCACGCTTTCGCCGCGTTCGAGGTCGGGGACGACCCGCAGCAGCGCGTACTCGTAGAGGTTCACCGCAGCCAGCCCCGGGGGTTGGCGGCGCGGGCCAGGAGTTGGCCCACATAGGCGGCGCGGACCGCGGCGGGGTCGGCGAAGCC
>JBDSTJ010000056.1:0-13338 GCA_039928335.1 Streptosporangiaceae bacterium
ACGTCTGCGGGGTCGACGCTGGTCAGCGTGTGGCCACCGAGCGTCACCTCCGTGATGAGCTGGTCGTGGAAGCTCACGACGGCACCCGCCTTGAGCAGGCCCTCGATGATCTCCAGTGCGGGCGACTCCCGCAGGTCCTCGACACCGGGCTTGTAGGCCACGCCGAGGATGAGCACGGTCGCGCCGCGCAGGCCCTTGCCGTGGTCGGACAGGACCTCGCGGACCCGGTCGACGACCTGGCCGGGGCGGCCGGCGATGGCCGCCATGGCGTTCTCCACCACCGGCATGGCCTGCCGCTCGGCCTTGAGCTGCCAGAGCAGGTAGTGCGGGTCGCACGGAATGCAGTGCCCGCCCGCGCCGGGGCCCGGGTAGAAGGGCATAAAACCGTACGGTTTGGTCGCCGCGGCCTCGATGACCTCCATGACGTCGATGCCGAGGGTCCGGCTGGCGTTGGCGAACTCGTTGGCCATCGCGATGTTCACCGCCCGGAAGGTGTTCTCCAGGAGCTTGGACATCTCGGCGACGCCGGCCGAGGAGACCTCGTGCAGGTTCTGGGTGCAGCGGCTGAGCGCCTTGACCGCGGCGGCGGTGCACTTGTCGGTGACCCCGCCGACCACGCGCGGGACGTCCTCGTGGGCGTGCCGGTCGTTGCCGGGGTCGATCCGCTCCGGGCTGAAGGCCACGTGCAGGTCGGTGCCGATCACAAAACCCTTGGCCACCAACGGCTTGACCAGGAAATCCTCGGTGCAGCCCACATAGGTCGTGGACGTGAGGACGAGACACTGCCCGGGAACGGCGTTGTCGACGACCGTGGCGCAGGCTCCGGCCAGCGCCCGCAGGTCCGGGGAGAGATGCTCGGTGACCGGGGTCGGCACGCAGACGATCACCGCTGCCGCCTCGGCGAGCCTGGTCACGTCGGCCGACAGGTGCAGGGTGTCGCTCTGGAGGGCGTCACTGAGCCTGGCTCGGTCCGAGGCGAGCAGGTCCACCGTCTCGGCGTGGATCGCCTCGAGGCGGGACGTGCTGACGTCGATCCCCAGGACGCGCGCGCCGGCGGCGTGGAAGGTCAGGGCGGTCGGCAGCCCCACATAGCCGAGCCCGACGATGGCCACATCGAACGTGTGGCTGGGGGTGGAGTGGTGAGACACCATCGAAGTAGAACGCTCCGTGCTCAAGAGACCATCAAACTGGGCAGCCACCCCGCCCAGCCCGTACACCGAACCGCCCGAACAAGGAAATATTCGGTCAAATCACCTTAAAGTACACCCTGGGCCCCATCAAACATGGCGGCACCTGGGACTGCAATCTCTACCTTCTACCTCAGACGCGGCTTTTGCCCGGTTGGTTTACGAAACTTAGCGAGAAACCACACGAGCCCTCATCCAGACCGCTGGATGAGGGCTCGATGTGGGACAGGTCACTCAGCGGCGGCCGGCTCCGACACACCCTTGATCGACTTGATCAGCAGCTGGGCGACGTCGACGACCTCGAGGGACTCCTTGGCCTCCCCGCCGGTCTTCTTCTCGTTGATCGCGTCACCGAGCATCACCAGGCAGAACGGGCAGGCGGTCGAGATGGTGTCGGGGTTGGTCTCCAGCGCCTCGTCCACCCGCTCGGTGTTGATGCGCTTGCCGATCCGCTCCTCCATCCACATGCGCGCGCCACCCGCGCCGCAGCAGAAGCCCTTGTCCTTGCAGCGGTGCATCTCCTGCGTCTTCACCCCGGGGACCTTGGCCATGATGTCCCGCGGCTGCTTGTAGACCTTGTTGTGCCGGCCCAGGAAACACGGGTCGTGGTAGGTGATGTTCTCCTCGATCGGGGTCACCGGGACCAGCCTGCCGGTGTCGACCAGGTCGGCCAGCAACTGCGTGTGGTGCACGACCTCGTAGTGCCCGCCGACCTGCGGGTACTCGTTGGCCAGAGTGTTGAAGCAGTGCGGGCAGGTCGCGACGATCTTCTTGACGCCGGCCTCGTTGAGGGTCTCGACGTTCTGCTGGGCCATCCCCTGGAACAGGTACTCCATGCCGAGGCGGCGGGCCGGGTCACCGGTGCAGGCCTCCATCGGACCGAGGACCGCGAACGTGACGCCCGCGATGTGCAGGAGCTCCGCGACGGCCTTGGTGGTCTTCTTGGCCCGGTCCTCCAGCGCGCCGGCGCAGCCGACCCAGAAGAGGTACTCCACGTCCTCGGGCAGCGTGTCCTCGACGACCGTCACTTCGAAGTCCAGCTCCTCGATCCACTCGAGCCGCTTCATCTCCGACATGCCCCACGGGTTGCCCTTGTTCTCGAGGTTCTTCAGCATCACGCCGGCTTCGGACGGGAACGAAGACTCGATCATGGCCTGGTAGCGGCGCATGTCCAGGATGTGGTCGATGTGCTCGATGTCCACCGGGCACTGCTCGACGCACGCGCCACAGTTGGTGCAGGACCACAGCACGTCCGGGTGGATCACGCCGTCCTCGCCGACCAGCGGCTTGTCGGCCTGCATGGCCAGCCGCTGCTCCGGCGTGAAGGCCTCCTTCTGCTCGTCGGTGGCGAGCATGAACGGGGCCTTGGCGAACGCGTGGTCGCGCAGTTCCATGATCAGCAGCTTGGGCGACAGCGGCTTCTCGGTGTTCCAGGCCGGGCACTGGGACTGGCAGCGGCCGCACTCGGTGCAGGTCGCGAAGTCCAGGAAGCCCTTCCAGGTGAAGTCCTCGATCTTGGACCGGCCGAACAGGTCCTCGTCGGGGTCGGCCTCCTCGAAGTCGAGCTGTGCGCCGTCGGCCTTGAGCACCGGCTGGGCCGCGCCCAGGCCGTTGGGCCGGCGCTTGAACATGACGTTCACCGGGGCCAGGAAGATGTGCAGGTGCTTGGAGTTCAGCACGATGATCAGGAAGACCAGGGCAACGCCGATGTGGGCGAGCAGGCCGACCGACTCGAGGATCTCCAGCGTGTGGTGGCTGAGGCCCTCGAACGGCCTGCCGACCCACTCGGAGAAGAACGCCGCGGTGCCGTAGGCGAGGTTGCCGTTGGCCGACTCGACGCCGCGGAAGAAGAACATCGTCCAGACGACATTGAAGATCATGAGGAGGATCAGCCACGCGCCGCCGGTGTGCGAGCCCTTGAACCGGGACTTGCGGCCCAGCTTCCTGGGCGCGTTCTTGAACCGGATGACCGAGAACGTGATCAGGCCCAGCGTGCACATGATCGCGATGAAGTCCTGGACGAACCCGATCGGGCCCCAGGTCTGCAGGATCGGGATGTGCTTGTCGAGCCCGAACAGCAGGGCCACACCCGCCTCGAGGTAGACCGAGGCCAGCAGGAAGAAAGCCCACATGACGAAGAAGTGGGCGAGCCCGGCGACGGTCCACTTGAGCAGCCTGCGCTGCCCGAGGACCTCCAGGGCCTGGTCCTCCGCCGCCGCTTTCGGGTCGCGCTTGAGCGACGCGACCCGGTCAGGGGCGGGCTGGCCGCTCCTGACGATCTTGTAGAGGAAGAGAATACGCTTGCCTGCGAGCGCGATCGTGGCAGCGATGCCAGCGAGCCCGACTATCAACGTGAGCCAGAACACTAGTTCCGTCCTCCTGAGGTACGGCCATTGGCTGAAGCGTAGGGCTCGCTGCTGGCAGATCCTGATCCGGGGTCTCCGCGAATACCGGTCAGTAACTTATCCCACGTCGCGCGGGAGTGATACCCCCGGTTTCCCACTCGTGACCCAACCGAACTTGGCTTGCCCGATTTGTGACGTTACTCTCACGGAGATCAAGGGGTAGGCGCGACCCCGAGTGACACTTTTTGTTTCGAGGAGTACTGAACCATGCGCCGTACCGTTCTCGGCCTCGCCGCGCTGACCCTCACCCTGGGTCTCGGCGCCACACCAGCGCACGCCGACACCCCCTACGACCCCGCCGAATCCGACTTCGCCGCCTGCCCCGCCAAGCCCGCCGGCGCTCAGGACTGGACCTGCTACGTCCTCACCACCCTCGACGGCCAGGTCCGGCTGCGGAACATGAACGCCCACGTCAACACCCAGTACCGGCTGACCGTGGCCCAGGGCAAGCTGGCCGGCGGCGCCACCGTCGCAAAGATGGGCGCGGTCCAGGGTGCGCCGATCCCGTTCGTGACCGGGATCATCAACACCCCGCTGGAGATCCCGCACTTCACCGGCTGGAAGCTGCAGATCGCCGCCACCCCCTACATCGAGCCCGGTCTCACCATGCCGTCGAAGTTCGGGCTCAAGGCCCGCATCGTCGGTGACGGCCTCGGCGACAACTGCTGGATCGGCTCCGACGCCGCCCCCGTCGTCGTGCAGCCCCGGCCCCAGTGGGCCCTGCCGTGGTTCTTCGGCAACACCCTGATGGTCAAGTCCAAGGTCTACGACGACGTGTTCGCGATCCTGCCCGCCACCGGCTGCGCGAGCCTCACCCCGAACATCCTGATCGGCGCCGCCAACGCCACCAGCAACCACCTCGACATCACCTGGGCCATCCGGCACAAGACGTTTTAGGACTCCCGATGAAACTGCTCCGCACTCTCGTCGGCCTGGGCGCTGTCGCCACGACGCTGGCTCTGACGGCCGCTCCCGCCGGTGCCGACCATGACTACTACCCGGGCCCCGGCGACTTCGCCGACTGCCCGGCCCAGCCCGCCGGGGTCACCTCCTGGACCTGCTACGCCCACACCGCGGTCGACGGCGGGTTCACCCTGGGCACCAAGAAGGGCGTCCGGGTCCTGCTCGACAAGAACCTGCGGCTCACCCTGGGCCAGGGCAAGCTCGCCGACGGCACCAACGTGGCGCGGCTCGGCGGGATCACCGGCGAGTACCTCAAGGTCGTCACCGTGATCCCCGGCACCAACGCGATCCTGTCGGTACTGCCCGAGGTCACCGTCCAGGTCGTCCCGGTCAAACTGGTCGACCCGACCTCCATCGAGTCCGTCGCGGTCAAGCTCCGCCTGGTCAACGGCTTCCTCGGCCCGAACTGCTCGATCGGCACCGACGCGGCCCCGATCGTCCTCAGGCCGCACACCGACGTGGCCCTGCCGTGGCTGTTCTGGCTCACCCCCGGTGTCAAGGCCTGGGCGTCCGACCGGCAGTACGCGCTGCCCGCCGCCACCAGTTGCGGCAGCCTGCCGCTGCTCGGCGGCGTCGACTCCTACCTCGGACTCCCCTCGGCCGCCGGCAACGGCACCGCGGAGATCGTCTGGGCGGTCAGGGAGAAGAAGCTCTAGGAAGTCGTCATCCACCGGATCTTGTTGCGCGAGCAAGTGTCCGGTTACTGTCACCTCACACCCCAGCCGGCAGACGTGCCCTGTCCGCCACCCCCGTTTCAGGAGTTCACCCCATGCAGTCGCTCCTTCGTCGTACCCTGACGGGCACCGCCGCCGCCGTCGCGCTCGGTGGTCTCGGCCTCGCGCCCGCCGCCCAGGCGGCCGAGAACAGCTACACCCCGTCCGAGGCGGACTTCGCCACCTGCCCCGCCAAGCCGGCCGGCGCCCAGTCCTGGACCTGCTTCGTCTCGGTGGTGACCGAGGGCACCATCGACATCTCGTCGGTCCGCGTCAAGGTCGACTCCCCGCTCAAGCTCGTGGTGGCCCAGGGCAAGCAGGCCGACGGCACCACCGTCGCCAAGCTCGGCAGCCTCACCGGCGGCGACCTGACCATCCAGACCCCGCTGCCCGGAACCCCGCTCTACATCCAGGACCTGACCGGCACCAAGGTCCGCATCGCCGCCACCGGCGCGGTCAAGGCCGGCACCCTGATGCCGAACTCCTTCGGGGTCAAGTTCCGCTTCGTGCACCCGCTGGTGAGCTCGAACTGCTGGGTCGGGACCGACGCCAACCCGATCACGATCACCCCGAAGATCAGCCTCGCGCTCCCCTGGATCCAGGGCAGCACTCCGATGCTCAAGGTCTGGACCAGCGCGAACGACTGGGCACTGCCCAAGGCCGTGGGCTGCGGTCTGATCCCCGGCGGTCTGATCGATCTGATCGTCAACGACCGCTTCAAGCTTCCCGACGCCGTGGGGGACAACAAGGCCGACTGGACCTGGGTGGTCCGTCACAAGACCCTCTGACCAGGAATCTGATCGGCCTGGTCTCCTCTGAAAGCGGCACCCCTCCTCCGAGGGGTGCCGCTTTGGGTGACAGGTGTGGGCTTCTGGCCGTGGGTGCTCTAGTCTTCGATAAATGCCAGTTGCGACTGGCAACGTAGAGGAGCTCAGATGGCAGACAACACAGGCCAGGTCGTCGTCGTGACCGGTGCGGCACGCGGACTCGGCGCGCTGCTGGCCAAGGGATTCGCTGATCGGGGCGCCAAGGTCGCACTACTCGGCCTGGAACCGGCGGAGCTGGCCGAATCCTCGGCCGCCTGCGGCCCGGACAGCCGCTGGTGGCAGGTAGATGTCACCGACGACACCGCGCTGGCCGCGGTCGCGGCCGAGGTCAGCGCCCACTACGGCCGGATCGACCTCGTGATCGCCAACGCGGGGATCGCGAGCGGCGCACCCGTCCAGTACTCCGACCCCCGCAGCTTCGCCCGGGTCATCGAGGTCAACCTGCTCGGCAGCGTCGCCACCGCCCGCGCGTTCGTGCCCGCCCTGCGCGAGAGCAGGGGCTACTACGCCCAGATCGCCTCGCTGGCCGCGCTGTGCAGCGCCCCGATGATGGCCGCCTACTGTGCGAGCAAGTCCGGCGTCGAGGCGTTCGCGCACTGCCTGCGCGCCGAACTCGCGCACACCGGGGTCGGGGTCGGGGTCGCCTACCTCAGCTGGACCGACACCGACATGGTGCGCGGAGCCGACTCCAACGACGCGCTCCGCGACATGCGCGCCGGACTGCCGTTCCCGGCCAACCGGACCTACCCCCTGGAACCGACCGTGGCACGCATCATCAAGGGGATCGGCAAGCGGAAGCCGCACGTGTACGGCCAGGCATGGCTGCCGTTCATGCAGGCCTTCCGCGGCTTCCTGCCCGCGATCATCACCCGGCACGCGCGCAAGGAGATGGCCGCAGTCGAGGCCGGCTGGCTCGCGGCCGGAGCCGACACCGCCCCGGTCGGCGCCGGCGGAGCCGCCGACACGGCAGCCGCCGGAACCTGACCTCGACCAGGACCAACCACCGGGTCGTGGGTCGACCCCCGATCGTTCAGACGCTCAGCTCGTAGGCGCGCTTTTCCTGGCGGGGGAACAGGAAGATCGCGGTGCCGGCGATGACGAGCGCGCCGATGCGCAGCGCGACGCCGATCGTGCCCGGCGAAGCCTCGCCGTACAGGACGGAACCCACGAGCAGGAGCTGCACCTGTGAGGTGATGGTGCCGACGGTGATCACGATCGCCATCCGGCAGCGCTGCAGAGCGATGCCGGTCATCACGTAGCTGGTGGTGGCGGTCAGGATCAGGATGTACGGCTGGGGCGTCGCGGCGATGTCCGCGATGCCGTATCCAGCCCGGTACAGATCAGAAAGTGACTTGATCATCAGCTCCGAGGTGCCGTACACGATCCCGACCCCGATGCCGTAGGCGACGCCGGACACCGGGCGCGCGTGCCGGCCGCCCTGGGTGTAGTCGCCGCTGGTGAACAGCCAGCCCGGGATCACCAGCGACAGGACGGCGACGAGGAGGATCGGCACGGTCCTGCCGGTGGTCACCGTCAGCGGCTGGTCGCTGACCGACAGGGCGAGCAGCACGAAGGCGACCCCGACAAAACCCAGGCAGAGCCACTCCCGGGGGGCCAGGCGCTCCTGGAAGTAGAAGACCGCCAGCAGCAGCAACGGGATCAGGCTCGCCGCGAAGATCGGTGCGGCCACGTTGAGCGGCAGCGTGGTCAGGGCTGTGACCTGCAGTCCCGCGCCGCCGACCATCAGCAGCAGGCCAACCCACCAGCCGCTGTCGCGCAGTCCCTGACCCATCGCGTGCAGGGGGTGCGCGCCGTGCAACGGGTCCATCCTGCCCACTGCGACCTTCCAGACCGCGAAGGCCAGGTAGTAGCAGATGTTGGACAGGAAGGCGATGAGTTCTGCGGGCATGGGGCTCCTTGACTGTGATGTCCCGCAGGTTAATCCATGCCAGTCCCCGTTGGTAAGGTCCCCTGATGGGCCGTGACTACCGGATCGACGAGCTCGCCGAAGAGGCGGGAATTCCCGTCAGAACGCTCCGCTACTACCAGGAGCGCAGGCTGCTGCCTGCGCCGCGGCGGTCCGGCCGGGTCGCGGTCTACTCCGATGCCCACCTGACCCGGCTCCGGCTCATCGCCGACCTGCTGGAGCGCGGTCACCGCCTCGACGGCATCGAGGAACTCCTCACCGCCGGCCGGCAGGGCCGCGACGTCAGCGAGCTGCTCGGCGTCGCCGCCCCATGGGCCGAGCAGGCCGCGATCGAGGTCGGCCTCGACGACCTGGTCGGCTACTTCGGCGACCAGCTCACCGACGAGGTCATGGCGGAGGCGATCGAACTCGGCTACATCGAGATCGACGGTGACCGGATCGTGCACCGCGCCCCCCGCCTGTTCGAAGCGACCATCTCGCTGGTCCAGGAGGGCATCCCGCTGGCGGCGATCCTCACCGTGAGCTGGGAGCTGGAAGCGGCGTTCGACCGGATGGCGTTCGCGTTCGTCGAGCTCGCCCGCAAGCACGTGATCGACCCGGAGACCTCGGCCGCGGTCATCGCGGCCGCCGTCGACCGGATCCGCCCCGTCGCCCGGACCGTCGCCGACGAGCACTTCGCCCGTGCCATGGACCGCCGCATCCACAAGGAGT
Source organism: Streptosporangiaceae bacterium (assembly GCA_039928335.1). Lineage (GTDB taxonomy): Bacteria > Actinomycetota > Actinomycetes > Streptosporangiales > Streptosporangiaceae > Actinocorallia. The sequence continues at coordinate 8,734 of JBDSTJ010000056.1, forward strand.
TCCCCGAGCTCAGCGCCCGTCTCGGCGAGCCGACCTGACCAGCCTCGGCAGGCACACCCGCGCCGAGATCCACGCCGGGGCCCTCATCGTGACCCGCCGGATTCCCGCGCTGGTCGCGATCACAGCCCCGTGGGGACAGCCCAGAGACACTACTCAGCTGACCTGAGTACCTGTGCTCTGCCGGTTCGGGTGCCGAGCGGCGAAGCTTGGGGCATGAACAACCCTTGGAAGCATGTGCTCGCGGTCGTCGGAGTCGCGCTCGTGGCCGGGGCGGCCTGGTATGGCTGGCTCGGCTGGGACCAGAGCTATGACGAGCATCCCGACGGCACGGTCTCCGGTCCCTACCAGGCCTGGCAGGTGGTCGGGCTGGTGCTGACCCTGGTGGTGCCGCTGGTCTGGGCGGTGTCCCAACGTTACTTCGCCGCGTCGACGTTCGCCCTCACGTTCGGCCTGACCGTGGCCTCGTTCATCGACTGGTCGGACGACGAGAGCGGCCTGTTCCTCGTCGGCGTGCTCATGATCATGATCGGCGGCATGTTCGTGACCTCGATCGCCACCGTCGTTCTCGCCTCCCTGCCGGGACTGGCCGGCGGCCGGCGCAGGCCACGTGCCGGGGTCTCCTGAAGGGCGCAGACCGCGGTGGGATCCCCGGGTCGAGGGAGGCTCCCACCGCGGCCCGGAGTCAGCGGCGGCCCCGGCCGTTCATCTGGCGGGTGGGCAGCCGACGGGCGTTGCGGCGCTGCGCGCCGCGGTCAAGGGCCGTGGCCTTGAGGTGGGCGTCCTTCTTCCCGTTCCTGGCCGGCTTCGGGAGCTGCGGAGCGGTCACCGGCACCTCCTTGCCGGGCACGGGAATGCGAATGTTCTCGAGTGCGGGAATGGGATGGTTTGCGCGCATGAAGCGACACCTCCGGGCATACTCGAATCCAGCCTTGGCGGCCGATGCGATAAGAAAGGACAGAGGTCGCCGCAATGTCAGACAATGGCTTCGAACCGTCCCGAAGACGGTGCGGCAGAGTGCGTGAAGTCAGCCGACATGCGGCGAGAAGGGAGCGTGTGGGGGCCTGGTACAGGCCGCGTGCTCAACCCGAAGGGATCAGATCTCCATGTCCCCGACAATATCAGGACGGCTGCATGGGATGTCAACCCTTCCATGACAGAACCCCCGCTCCGAAGAGCGGGGGCCTTGATGAACGGTCACGAAATGAACGGTCACTTGGTGAAGGAAAGACCTGACCGCACGACGAGTGCGTCCGCCGAGGAGTCGAGGTCGACGACCACTTCGGAGCCGTCCCGGACATCGCCCGCGAGCAGCGACCTGGCCAGCTTGTCGCCGATCGCGGTCTGCACGAGTCGGCGCAGCGGGCGCGCCCCGTACATCGGGTCGAAGCCCGTGATCGTGAGCCAGTCCCGGGCCGCCGGGGTGACGGTCAGGGTCAGCTGCCGGTCGGCCAGCCGCTTGGCGAGCCGCTCGACCTGGAGGTCCACGATCTTGGACAGGTCCTCGGTCGACAGAGCGTCAAAGAGGATCACGTCGTCGAGCCGGTTGATGAACTCGGGCTTGAACGAGGCGCGGACCGTCATCATCACCGCGTCGCGCTTGGCCTGGTCCGACAGTGCGGGGTCCACCAGGTACTGCGAGCCCAGGTTGGAGGTGAGGATCAGGATCGTGTTGCGGAAGTCGACCGTGCGGCCCTGGCCATCGGTCAGCCGACCGTCGTCGAGCACCTGCAGCAGGATGTCGAAGACCTCCGGATGGGCCTTTTCGACCTCGTCGAGCAGCACCACCGAGTAGGGCCTGCGGCGCACCGTCTCGGTGAGCTGGCCGCCCTCCTCGTAGCCGACATAGCCGGGAGGGGCCCCGACCAGGCGGGCGACGCTGTGCTTCTCGGAGTACTCCGACATGTCGATGCGGGTCATCGCCCGTTCGTCGTCGAACAGAAAGTCGGCGAGGGCCTTGGCGAGCTCGGTCTTGCCGACACCGGTCGGGCCGAGGAACAGGAACGAACCGGTCGGCCGGTCGGGATCGGCGATTCCGGCGCGGGTGCGGCGGACCGCGTCCGACACGGCCGTGACGGCGGCGCGCTGCCCGATGAGCCGCCTGCCCAGCTCGTCCTCCATCCGCAGGAGCTTGGCCGTCTCGCCTTCGAGGAGCCGGCCGGCGGGCACCCCGGTCCAGGCGGAGACCACGTCGGCGACGTCGTCGGGACCGACCTGCTCCTTGACCATCGCGCCCCGGGACTCGGCGGCCTCGGAGGCGGCCTCGATCCCCTTCTCCAGTGTCGGGATCTCCCCGTACACCAGGCGGGAGGAGGTCTCCAGGTCGCCTTCGCGTTCGGCCCGGTCGCGCTGGTTGCGCAGTTCGTCGAGCTGCTTCTTGAGCTCACCGACCTTGTTGAGGCCGGCCTTCTCCTGGTTCCAGCGACCCTGCAGCCCGTTGAGGTGCTCCTCCTTGTCGGCCAGATCCGCGTTGATTTTGATCAGCCGTTGCTTGGACGCCTCGTCGGTCTCCTTGGACAGCGCGAGCTGCTCCATCTTCATCCGGGCGACCGACCGCTGGAGCTCGTCGATCTCGACCGGCTGGGAGTCGATCTCCATCCGGAGCCGGGACGCGGCCTCGTCGACCAGGTCAATGGCCTTGTCCGGCAGGAACCGGGAGGTGATGTAACGGTCGGACAGGGTGGCCGCGGCGACCAGCGCCGAGTCGGAGATCTGCACCTGGTGGTGCGCCTCGTACCGGCCCTTGAGACCGCGCAGGATCGCGATCGTGTCCTCGACCGTGGGCTCACCGACCAGCACCTGCTGGAAACGGCGTTCCAGCGCCGGGTCCTTCTCGATCCGCTCGCGGTACTCATCCAGCGTCGTCGCGCCGATCATGCGCAGTTCGCCCCGGGCCAGCATCGGCTTGAGCATGTTGCCGGCGTCCATCGCGCCCTCGGCGGCACCCGCGCCGACCATGGTGTGCAGCTCGTCGATGAACGTGATGACCTGCCCGTCGGACTGCTTGATCTCGTTGAGCACGGCCTTGAGCCGTTCCTCGAACTCGCCCCGGAACTTGGCTCCGGCCACCATCGCCGACAGGTCCAGGGCGATCAGCCGCTTGTTCTTCAACGACTCCGGCACGTCGCCCTCGATGATCCGCTGGGCGAGGCCCTCGACGACGGCGGTCTTGCCGACGCCCGGCTCACCGATCAGAACCGGATTGTTCTTGGTCCGCCGCGACAGCACCTGTACGGTCCGGCGGATCTCGGCGTCCCGACCGATCACCGGGTCGAGCTTGCCCTCCCGGGCCGCGGCGGTCAGGTCCACGCCGTACTTCTCGAGCGACTGGAAGGTGTCCTCGGGGTTGTCGCTGGTGACCCGGCCGTGGCCGCGCACCTGGCCGAACGCCTCGAGCAGCGCGTCCGGCGTCGCGCCGACTCCCCTGAGCAGGGTCGCGATCTGGCCGCCGTCGGTGGCCAGACCGACCAGCAGATGCTCGGTCGAGACGTACTCGTCCTGCAGCTGCCGGGCCCGGCTCGCCGCGGTGTTGAGCGAGGCCAGGAGCGGTCGGGACGTCTGCGGTGCGGCCACGGTGGACCCCTGCGCCTTGGGCAGCGCGGCGACCTGCTCCTCGACCTGGCGTCGTACCGACCCCGGATCGGCCCCGACCGCCTCCAGCAGCGGGATCGTCGTGCCCTCGGCCTGGCCGAGCAGCGCCGCCAGCAGATGCGCGGGCTCGACCTGCGGGCTGCCCTCGGCGGAGGCCCGGCGGACCGCCACCGACACCGCGTCCTGGCTCTTGTTCGTCAGCTTGTAGTCCACGTGCTGTCTCCCTGTCGACTACCGGGGCTCGACCCCCGGACCCCCCGAGTGGGGCTCCGGTCACGACCACCGCCGGAAGGCAGTGTCCGATCGCGGGGCCCTCTGAACACCTAGTCGTCTTGGTTTCGCTGTCGCCACAGCACGACGCTCGTCTGCCTGATCGGCACGAGATCGCCACGCCCGACGGGTTCGCCGCGCAGATGGGCCAGGCGTGCGGCCACCGCGCGGGTGGATTCGAGTTCGTTGCCCAACTCCTCCAGGAGCGAGGCCAGCCGCAGGACCTCATCGCGTAGGTCGTCGTTGGCCCGCTGCAGCGCGAGGATCTTCTGGATTCCGGCGAGGTTGACGCCCTCATCCTGGGAGAGCCGCTGGATCTCGCGGAGCATCACGATGTCGCGCATCGAGTACCGCCGGCCGCGCCCGCTGGCACGGCCGGGCGAGACCAGACCCATCCGGTCGTAGGTTCTGAGCGTCTGCGGATGCAGCCCCGACAGTTGCGCCGCCACCGAGATGACGTAGACGGGGGTGTCGTCGGGCAGCTGCATCAGCCCTCCTTGGCCTGCGCCAGCAGGTTGTCGCGAAGGTCCTCTCCGCTGTGCCCGTCCCGGAACTTCTCCAGCGCGATCCTGGACTCGTCGTCGAGCTTCTGCGGGATCTGCACGTCGAGGGTGGCGAGCAGGTCGCCTCTGGTCCCGTCGCGGCGGACCGCGCCGCGACCGCGCACCCGGAAGGTGCGGCCGTTGGGGGTGCCCTCGGCGATCCGGAGCGTCACCGGCATGCCCCGGTGCGTCGGCACCTTGACCT
>JBDSTJ010000057.1:0-10439 GCA_039928335.1 Streptosporangiaceae bacterium
GGCGGCCGGGGCGGCAACGTGATCCTCCAGGTCGACTCCAACACCTCCAGCCTGCTCGAGTTCCACCGCCGCCCGCACCGCAGGGCCGGCAACGGCAAGGGCGGCTCCGGCGACCTGCGCAACGGCGCCCATGGCGAGGACGTGCTCCTGCTCGTCCCCAACGGCACCGTCGTCAAGGACAAGAAGGGCAAGGTCCTGGTCGACCTCGTCGGCGAGGGCACCCAGTACATCGCGGCCGAAGGCGGCATGGGCGGCCTCGGCAACGCCGCGCTGGCCTCGGCCAAGCGCAAGGCCCCGGGCTTCGCACTGCTCGGGGAGCCCGGCTATGAGATCGACGTGACGCTGGAGCTCAAGACCGTCGCGGACGTGGCGCTGGTCGGCTTCCCCAGCGCCGGCAAGTCCTCGCTGATCGCGGCGATGTCCGCGGCCAAGCCCAAGATCGCCGACTATCCCTTCACCACCCTGGTCCCGAACCTCGGCGTGGTGAGCGCGGGTGAGATGGTCTTCACCATGGCCGACGTCCCCGGCCTGATCGAGGGTGCCAGCGAGGGCAAGGGCCTGGGTCTGGAGTTCCTCCGGCACATCGAGCGTTCCTCGACGCTGGCGCACGTGCTCGACTGCGCGACCATGGAGCCGGGCCGCGACCCGGTCAGCGACTTCGACGTCATCGAGCGCGAGCTCGCCGCCTATGACGCGCTGTTCGAGGGCGATGAGACCGTCGCTCTGGGCGACCGGCCCCGCGTCGTGGTCCTCAACAAGATCGACGTCCCGGACGGCCGGGATCTCGCCGAGATCGTCCGGCCTGACTTCGAGGAGCGCGGCCTGCGCGTGTTCGAGGTCTCGGCCGCCACGCACGAGGGCCTCAAGGAGCTGTCGTTCGCGATCGCCGAGATGGTCATGGCCTACCGGGCGTCGCTGCCCGAGCAGGTCCCGACCCGGGTCGTGCTCCGTCCGGCCCCGGTCGGCGGCGCTGAGTTCGAGGTCATCGAACTCGCCGACAACGAATACCTGATCACCGGGGTCAAGCCGATGCGCTGGCTGCGCCAGACCGACTTCACCAACGAGGAGGCCGTGGGCTACCTGGCCGACCGGCTGGCCAAGCTGGGCATCGAGGACGCGCTGCGCAAGGCCGGGGCCGAGGACGGCGCCACGGTCAACATCGGCAACCACGACGAGTCGATCGTCTTCGACTGGCAGCCGGACCTTCCGGGCGAGGTGCAGCCGGGCCCCCGCGGCACCGACCAACGGCTCAAGGACTGGTAGTCCCCTCTCGAACCGGAGTTCCACTGTGCGGAATGCGATCGCCGCCGCCCGGCGGATCGTCGTCAAGGCCGGATCCTCGTCGCTGACCACGGCCCAGGGCATGATCGACGAGGCGCGTATCGACGCGCTCGTCGACGTCCTCGCGGCCAGGCGCACGGACGGCGCGGAGGTCGTCTTCGTGTCCTCCGGTGCGATCGCCGCCGGGCTGAACCCGCTGGGCCTGGCCCGGCGCCCGCGCGATCTGGCCCTGCAGCAGGCCGCGGCGAGCGTCGGTCAGGGCCTGCTGTTCGGGCGCTACATCCAGTCCTTCCAACGGCACGGCCTCGGTGTCGGGCAGGTGCTCCTGACCGCTGACGACATGATGCGCCGCGTCCACCACCGCAATGCCCAGCGCACCCTGCTCCAGCTGTTGAAGCTGGGGGTGGTCCCGATCGTCAACGAGAACGACACGGTCGCGACCGACGAGATCCGGTTCGGCGACAACGACCGGCTCGCGGCTCTGGTCGCTCATCTGGTCATGGCCGACGCGCTGATCCTGCTGTCGGACGTGGACGCCCTCTACACCGGTGACCCGCGGCTGCCCGGCTCCCGCAGGATCGAGGACGTCAGGTCCGAGGCCGACCTCGAGGGCGTCTCGACCGGGTCGGCGGGCAGCAAGGTCGGCACCGGTGGCATGATCACCAAGGTGGAGGCCGCCCGGATCGCCACCGGCGCGGGCGTCCCGGTCGTGCTGACCAGCGCGGCCTCGGCCGCCGAGGCCGTCGCCGGCAAGCAGGTCGGCACGTTCTTCCACCCCAACGGCCACCGCCCCTCCACCCGCCACCTCTGGCTGGCCCATGCCACCACCGGCCACGGCCGCCTGACTCTCGACGACGGCGCGGTCCTCGCGATCGTCCAGCGCCGCAAGTCCCTCCTGCCCGCCGGGATCATCGGCGTCAAGGGGGACTTTTCCGCCGGTGACCCCGTCGACCTCTGCGATCCCGAAGGCCGCACGGTCGCCCGCGGCCTGGTCAACTACGACGCCGCCGAGATCCCCGCCCTGATGGGCCGCTCCACCCGCTGGCTCGCCCGCGAGCTCGGCCCCGAGTACGAACGCGAGATCATCCACCGGGACGACCTCGTCATCCTCAGAGCGGCCACGCGGCCCTGAGCCCGGCTGCATCCACCACGAAGACAACAGGAGACACAGCGATGAGTGAAGGTACGCGCGAGCAGGTTCTGGAGGTGGCGGCGCGGGGGCGTGCCGCGGCGGCTGACCTGGCTCCGCTGCCGCGCGGTGTCAAGGACGCGGCGTTGCAGGCGATCGCGGACGCGCTGACGGCTCGTACGGAGGAGATCCTCGCGGCGAACGCCCTCGATGTGGCGAGGGCGCGGGAGGTGGGGACCGCCGAGTACATGCTCGACCGGTTGAGCCTCAGCGCGGACCGGCTGCAGGCGATCGCCGACGCGGTGCGCAACGTGGCGGGGCTGCCCGACCCGGTCGGCGAGGTCGTCCGCGGCTACACGCTGCCCAACGGGCTGGACCTGCGCCAGCTCAGGGTGCCGCTCGGCGTCGTCGGGATCATCTACGAGGGCCGTCCGAACGTGACCGTGGACGCCGCCGCGCTGACGTTGAAGAGCGGCAACGCGGTGCTGCTGCGGGGGAGTTCCTCGGCGTACGACTCCAATGCCGTGCTCGTCGAGGTCATGCGCGCGGCGCTCGAGGGCACCAGGGTCCCGGCTGATGCGATCCAGTTGGTGCCGGGCCGCGACCGGGAGTCGGTGCAGCACCTGATGAAGGCCCGCGGGCTGGTCGACGTGCTGATCCCGCGCGGCGGCGCGTCGCTGATCAACTCGGTCGTCGAGGGGTCGACCGTCCCGGTGATCGAGACCGGGGTCGGCAACTGCAGCGTCTATGTGGACGCTCAGACCGACCTCGACCTGGCCGTGCGGATCCTGGTGAACTCCAAGACCCAGCGGCCTTCGGTGTGTAACGCGGCCGAGACGCTGCTCGTGCACGCCGACGTCGCCGATGCGTTCCTGCCGCTGGCGCTGCGGGCGCTGGAGGACAGGGGCGTGACGGTCCACGGCGACAAGCGGGTCCAGGCCTACGGGTCGCAGGTCGTGCCGGCGACCGAGGAGGACCACTTCGCCGAGTACCTGTCGCTGGACATCTCGGCGTCGGTGGTCGATTCGCTGGACGAGGCGGTCGCGCACATCCGCAGGTACAGCTCGGGGCACACCGAGGCGATCGTGACGACCTCGCAGGCCGCCGCGAAGCGGTTCGTGGCGATGGTCGACGCGGCGGCGGTCATGGTGAATGCCTCGACGCGTTTCACCGACGGCGAGGAGTTCGGGTTCGGTGCGGAGATCGGCATCTCCACCCAGAAGCTGCACGCCCGGGGCCCGATGGGCCTGCCGGAGCTGACCTCCACCAAGTACGTGGTGACTGGCGAGGGACACCTTAAGTGACACTCTGGCCCTTGATGTCACTGTCCGGGGTGTGGTCTGATAGCCCCTGTGACCTCCGACACGCCCTTGGCGGCAACCCCTGACCAGAGCAGTGGCATCAGCCGCAGGCGCGCGCTGAGGACGGCGGCCCTCGGTGCGGCCGCGACGGGGCTGGTGGTGTACCCGTCCCGGGCGTCAGCGGCGGCCGGGCTCAAGGGACCGACTGCGGGGACCACCCTCGACTCCACGCTCAGGCTCGGTCCGGCCGGGGCCGGCGGCTACCGCAAGGTCGTCGCCGGCCCCGGCGAGCCGTACCTGCTCAGGACCGACCTCGGCGGCACCGCAGGCAAATGGCGCGCGACCAAGCGCAAGCCGGTCGTGTCGTTCGGGCACCTCACCGACGTGCATCTGGTCGACTCGCAGTCGCCGGCCCGCATCGAGTACATCGACCGGCTCAGTGACCCGGGCAGCGTGCTGTCGGCTCTGCCGGTGACCGGGGCCTACCGGGCGCAGGAGATCCTCACCGCGCATGTGGCCGAGTCGATGGTCCGCGCGATCAACCGGGTCGGCCGCGGTCCGGCGACCGGCGCGCCGCTCGCGTTCACGATCAACACCGGTGACGCGGCCGACAACGCCCAGCTCAACGAGCAGCGCTGGATGATCGATCTGCTCGACGGCCGGAAGGTCCGCCAGGACTCCGGCGACCTGAGCCGCTTCGAGGGCGTCATGGGCTGGGGCGACCGGCGCTTCTGGCAGCCTGAGGCCGCCGGCAACCTGCACGGCTTCCCCCGGGTCCAGGGCCTTCTCGACGCCGCCCGCCGGCCGTTCGAGGCGACCGGGCTCAGGACCCCCTGGTACTCGGTCTACGGCAACCACGACGGACTGATCCAGGGCAACGTGCCGCTCCTGCCGCTGTTCAGGGACCTCGCCGTCGGCGGCGTCAAGATCGTCGCTCCGGTGACCGACGCACAGCAGAAGGAACTCGCCGCCGCCCTGCGCCGCGGCGACGCCCGGCAGATGGCCGACAGCAGGTCGGACCTGTTCCGCAAGGTCACCCCGGACCCCGGCCGGCGCCTGTTGTCGCGGGCCGAGACGGTGCGTGAGCACGGCACCCATCACGGTTACACGGCTGCGAACCTCAAGGCGGGCACGGCCTACTACGGGTTCGACAGGGGCCTGATGCGCGGGCTGGTCCTGGACAGCTGCAACCCGGCAGGATACGCCGAGGGCTCGCTGGACCGGGCCCAGTTCGCGTGGCTGGAGCGCGAGCTCATCGCGGGTTCGAGCCACTACCTGGGCCGGACCGGCAGCAAGATCAAGCACAGGGTGCGGGACCGGCTGTTCGTCCTGTTCAGCCACCACACCCTCGACACCATGGCCAACCCGCTGGGCGAGGGCCGGGTGCTCGGCCCGGAGATCGAGAAGCTGCTGCTGCGCTTCCCCAACGTGGTGCTCTGGGTCAACGGCCACACCCACGTCAACGAGGTCACCGTGCATCCCCGCAAGTCCGGGGGCGGGTTCTGGGAGGTCTCGACCGCCGCCCACATCGACTGGCCGCAGCAGAGCCGGATCGTGGAGATCGCCGACAACCGCGACGGAACCCTGTCGATCTTCGCGACGGTCATCGACTCGGCCGCGCCCGGCTCCCACGGCGGTTCGCTCAACGACCCGGCGAAGCTCGCCTCGCTCGCCCGCGAACTGTCGGGCAACGACTGGCAGGGCAAGGTCGAGGCCGGCTCGGGCACCCGGGCCGACCGCAACGTCGAACTGCTGCTGCCCGCGCCTTTCTAACCGGAGGTCGGGCCGCGTCGGCCGAACCGGTCGAAGACCGAGCCGGCCAGGTCCGCCGCGCCGCCCGCGACGTCGCGGACCTTGCCGACGAAGGGGTCGGCGGTCTGCGACCACGAGTCCTGGTAGGACTTGGCGGCGTTCTTCACCTCGTCGGTGAAGGAGGCGCGACCGTCCTCCTCCCGGCGCGGGTAGTCGCCGGCCATCACGGCGTTGTACTCCGCCGACCGGTGCCACTTCATGATCTCGCTGAACCGGATGACCGCGAACGGGTGCGAGCGGCGCATCAGGTTCATGAACTTGAGCAGCCCGTCGCGCAGGTCGCCGGCCTCCTCGTACTCCTTGGCCTGGACCAGGAACGCCTCGGTCGACATCTCGTGCAGGCGCGAACCGCCGGCCATCTTCATCAGCGCCCGCTTGACGGCCTCGATGTCCTGGCCGGCGAGCAGCCCGGCCCGGTCGGCCGACAGCTCGGACTTCCGCTGCCACTCCTGCAGGCCCATGATGATCCCGCTGATGGCGATGTTGCCGAGCGGGATCCACGCCAGCCGCGAGCCGAGACCCATCAGGATCAGCGTCATCTGCCGGTAGACCGCGTGCCCGGACAGCACGTGGCCGACCTCGTGGGCGATCACATACCGCAGTTCCTCGTCGTCCAGCAGGTCGATCAGCCCGGTGTTGAGGACGATGAACGGGTTGTCGACGCCGATGGCCATCGCGTTCGGCTGCGGGTCCTGGATGACGTACAGCTCGGGCACGTCCGGCAGGTCGAGGATGTAGCAGGTGTCACGGAGCATGTCGTGCATGTTCCGGAACTGGTCCTCGCTGACCCGGACCGCGCCGCCGAGGAACATCAGCCGGATCGCGCGCTCACTGATCAGGCCCGAGAGCTTGCGCAGCACGGTGTCGAAGCCGGTCAGGGAGCGGAGGGCGACGAGCGCCGACCGGTCCAGTGGGTGCTCGTACGCCCGGGAACTGATGCCGGGGAACCGGGTTCGACTGCGGTCGGGGGTGTTCGTCGTCATGTCGGGCATAGTAATGCGACGAACCGGACCCGGCCAGGGTTCCTCTGACAGGCCCCCCTTACGCTGATGACCATGAGCAAGCGCCGGATCGGCATCATGGGCGGGACCTTCGACCCGATCCATCACGGTCACCTGGTGGCTGCCAGCGAGGTCCAGCACTACTTCGATCTCGACGAGGTCGTGTTCGTGCCGACCGGCGTGCCGTACAAGAAGGCTGACAAGGAGGTCACTCCGGCCGAGGACCGCTATCTGATGACGGTGATCGCCACCGCCTCCAACCCGCGGTTCGGGGTGAGCCGGGTCGACGTCGACCGGGCGGGCCCGACCTACACCGCGGACACCCTGAGGGACATCGAGAAGCTGTACGGGTCGGAGGTCGAGCTGTTCTTCATCACCGGCGCGGACGCGCTGTCGCAGATGCTGGACTGGCACGCCGCCGAGGAGATGTTCACCCGCGCCCACTTCATCGGCGTCACCCGGCCCGGTCACGAACTTGCCGATCCGGGCCTGCCCGACGGCCGGGTGACCCTGCTGGAGGTACCGGCCCTGGCGATCTCCTCGACCGAGGTCCGGCAGCGGGTGAAGGGCGGCGAGCCCATCTGGTACCTGGTCCCGGACGGCATCGTGCAGTACATCGGAAAGCGCGACCTCTACCGATCTTTAGATCCGGGTGGCCTGGGCAATCCCTACTCGTGGGTAGGTCCCCTGTGTGACCGGAACGCGGGATCATGGGACCTTCTGGACGGCGCGAGCTGAGGAGACGGCATGACGGACATCACGAGCAGCCCGGAGTGGAAGGCCCTCGCCGGGCACTACGCCGAGCTGCGGGACCGGACCCTGCGGGAGCTGTTCGCCGCGGACCCCGGCCGTGGTGAGCGCCTGGCGGTGACCGCCGGCGACCTCTATCTCGACTTCTCCAAGAACCGCGTCACCGACGAGACCATCGGGCTGCTGACGGCGCTGGCCGCCAGGGCCGGGCTCAGGGAGCGGACCGAGGCGATGTTCTCGGGCGAGCACATCAACGTCAGCGAGGACCGCGCGGTCCTGCACACCGCGCTCCGGTTGCCCGCCGGCGCGGAACTGGTCGTGGACGGCCAGAACGTCGTCGCCGACGTGCACGCCGTACTCGACCGGATGGGCGACTTCTCCGACCGGGTCAGGTCGGGGGAGTGGAAGGGCTTCACCGGCGAGCGGATCAGGACCGTGGTCAACATCGGGATCGGCGGCTCCGACCTGGGTCCCGCCATGGCCTACGAGGCGCTGCACGACTACGTCGACGCCGGGATCACCTGCCGTTTCGTCTCCAACATCGACCCGGCCGACCTGCTGGGCACGCTCGCCGGGCTCGACCCCGAGACCACCCTGTTCGTCGTGGCCTCCAAGACCTTCGGCACGCTGGAGACGCTCACCAACGCCAAGGTCGCTCGCCAATGGCTGCTCGCCGGGCTCGGCGGCGACCAGGGCGCGGTCGCCAGGCACTTTGTGGCGGTGTCGACCAACGCCGAGAAGGTCGAGGCCTTCGGGATCGACACGGCCAACATGTTCGGCTTCTGGGACTGGGTCGGCGGGCGCTACTCCCTCGACGGGGCCATCGGCCTGTCGATCATGGTCGCGATCGGCCGGGAGCGGTACGCCGAGATGCTCGCCGGCTTCCATGCCATGGACGAGCACTTCCGCACCGCGCCGCCCGCCCGGAACATGCCCGTGATCATGGGACTGCTGGGCCTGTGGTACACCGACTTCTTCGGCACCGAGACTCACGCCGTACTGCCCTACAGCCAGCGGCTCTCCCGGTTCCCGGCCTACCTCCAGCAGCTCACCATGGAGTCCAACGGCAAGTCCGTGACGGCCGACGGCACCCCGGTCGGCGTCCAGACCGGCGAGATCTTCTGGGGTGAGCCCGGCACCAACGGCCAGCACGCCTTCTACCAGCTGCTGCACCAGGGCACCAAGGTCGTTCCGGTCGACTTCATCGGGTTCGCCGAGCCGTTCGTCGACGCCCAGGGCATGCACGACCTGCTGACGGCGAACCTGCTGGCCCAGGCCTCGGCGCTGGCCTTCGGCAAGACCGCCGAGGAGGTCGCCGCCGACGGCACCGACGCCGCGGTGGTGCCGCACAAGGTCATGCCGGGCAACCGGCCCAGCTCCATGATCCTCGTGCCCAGGCTGACCCCGTCGACGCTCGGTCAGCTGGTCGCGCTGTATGAGCACCTCGTCTTCGTGCAGGGCACCGTCTGGGGGATCGATTCCTTCGACCAGTGGGGGGTGGAGCTCGGCAAGAAGATGGCCGTGGATCTCGCACCCGCGCTGACCTCGGACACGATCACCGAGACGCCCGACACCTCCACGGCCGCCCTGGTCGCCCGCTACCGGGCCCTGCGCGGACGCTGACCACGGCGCGGCCCGCGTTCAGCGGCATGATCAATTGTCCGTTCGGGTTATCCGGCCAGGCCGGATACTCTGAAGGGTCAAACATCCGAGGGTCCGGGCCGGTCGTCATGAGAAGGTGGACGTGTCAGCACCCCAACAGAGAAGGATCACGACAACACCGTGACCGCATCCGAGAGGGCCGTCCAGCTCACCGTCCTGGCAGCGCAGGCCGCCGCCGACAAGCTGGCCGACGACATCATCGCCTATGACGTGAGCGAGCAGCTGTTCATCACGGACACGTTCCTGCTCTGCTCCGGCGCCAACGACCGGCAGGTCCACGCCATTGTGGACGAGATCGAGGACCGGCTCCGCGAAGAGGCCGGAGCCAAGCCCGTGCGCCGCGAGGGCCAGCGCGAAGGCCGCTGGGTCCTGCTCGACTACATCGACTTCATCGTGCACGTCCAGCACGAGGAGGAGCGGACCTTCTACGCGCTCGAGCGCCTGTGGAAGGACTGCCCGACCGTCGAACTGCCCGCAGACATCAACGCGCATGCCGCCCAGCGCGTGCGCGGTACCGCCTGAGGTGAACCCATGAGTGAGACCGTGATGAAACGCGGCCAGCGCCGGCTCGTCCTGTGGCGGCACGGCCAGACCGCCTGGAACCTGGAGAACAGGTTCCAGGGCAAGACCGACATCCCCCTGGACGAGACCGGCCAGGCCCAGGCCGCGCGGGCCGCGGCCCTGCTCGCCGGGCTCAAACCCACCGCGATCGTCGCCTCGACGCTCCAGCGGGCCGCCGACACCGGCCGGGCCCTCGCCGCGATCACCGGGCTGCCCATCTCCTACGACGCCGAGCTGATCGAACGCGACGGCGGCGAATGGGAGGGCCTCACCGGCCCCGAGATCCGGTCCCGCTACCCCGCCGAGCACTCCATCTGGCAGCCGCCCGGCGGGGAGACCAGCGCCCAGGTCGCCAAGCGGGTCGGCAGCGCGCTCGAACGCGCCGCAGCCGGCCTCGCCGACGACGGCGTCCTCGTTGCGGCCTCGCACGGAGCCGCACTGCGCCTCGGCATGTGCCACATGCTCGGCCTGCCCGAAGAGCTCTGGGAACGCTTCGGCGGCCTGTCCAACTGCTCCTGGTCTGTCCTCGCCGAGAGCCGCCACGGCTGGCGCATCATCGAGCACAACGCCGGCACTCTGCCCAAGCCCGTGATGAGCGACGACCGGGCCTGACCCGTTCGAACCTCGTTCCGGCATCCGATACACTAATCACGCACCGGGGATGAAGTCCTCGGCTGCGATGGGGCTATGGCGCAGTTGGTAGCGCGCTTCCATGGCATGGAAGAGGTCTAGGGTTCGAATCCCTATAGCTCCACTCAGTGCGACGGCCGGCAATCGCCGGTTCTTCTGTTGTACGGCCCACTTCGGTGGGCCCGCCTCAGCCCTTCATGAGCGTTGACCCGGACTGGTTGCTCAGCCACCGCCCGGTCGCGGAAGGTGCATAACGCGAGGTGTTCGCCCAGAGCCTCGAGCAGGCCCCGGCTGCCTTCCTCGCGGTTCGGC
>JBDSTJ010000058.1:0-6012 GCA_039928335.1 Streptosporangiaceae bacterium
GGTGGCGGCGGCGGTGGCGGGTTCTCTCGTCCCGGTGGCGGTGGCGGTGGCGGCGCGGGTCGTCCCGGCGGTGGCGGTGGCTTCGGCGGCCGTCCCGGTGGCGCTCCCGGTGGCGGCGGCGCTCCCGGTCGTCCCGGTGGCGGCGGTTTCGCCGGCCGGCCCGGCCCCGGCGGTCGTGGCCGTGGCGGCACGGCGGGTGCCTTCGGGCGTCCGGGCGGTCGCCCGACCCGTGGGCGCAAGTCCAAGAAGCAGCGTCGTCAAGAGTTCGACAACATGCAGGCCCCGGCGATCGGCGGCGTCAACGCCCCGCGCGGCAACGGCAAGATCGTCCGCCTCGCTCAGGGTTCCTCGCTGACGGACTTCGCCGAGAAGATCGGCGCGAACCCGGCGTCGCTCGTCGCGATCATGATGCACCTCGGTGAGATGGTCACCGCGACGCAGTCGGTGACCGAGGAGACCCTGCAGATCCTCGGGACCGAGCTGGACTTCAACGTCCAGGTCATCAGCCCCGAGGACGAGGACCGTGAGCTGCTCGAGGGCTACGACCTGGAGTTCGGCGAGGACGAGGGCGAAGAGGAGTTCCTCATCGCCCGCCCGCCGGTCGTCACGGTCATGGGCCACGTCGACCACGGTAAGACCAAGCTGCTCGACGCCATCCGCAACGCCAACGTGACCGCGGGCGAGGCCGGCGGCATCACGCAGCACATCGGCGCCTACCAGGTGAAGACCGAGGTGGACGGCAACGAGCGCAAGATCACCTTCATCGACACCCCGGGTCACGAGGCGTTCACCGCCATGCGTGCTCGTGGTGCCAACACCACCGACCTCGTGGTCCTGGTGGTCGCGGCCGACGACGGTGTCAAGCCGCAGACGACCGAGGCCATCGACCACGCCACGGCGGCCGGCGTGCCGATCGTCGTCGCGGTCAACAAGGTGGACAAGGAAGGCGCGGACCCCACCAAGGTCCGGGCCCAGCTCACCGAGTACGGCCTGGTGGCCGAGGAGTTCGGTGGCCAGACCATCTTCGTCGACGTGTCGGCGAAGCAGGGCCTGAACATCGACGCGCTGCTCGAGGCGATCGTGCTGACCGCGGACGCGGAGCTCGACCTGCGTGCCAACCCCGAGCAGGACGCCCAGGGCGTCTCGATCGAGGCGCACCTGGACAAGGGCCGCGGCCCCGCCGCCACCGTTCTGGTGCAGCGCGGCACGCTGCGGATCGGCGACTCGATCGTCTGTGGCGGGGCCTACGGCCGCGTCCGGGCGATGTTCGACGACAACGGCGACAACCTCGAAGAGGCGCTGCCGTCCCGTCCGGTCCTGGTGCTCGGCCTCACGGCCGTGCCCGGAGCCGGTGACAGCCTGCTCGTGGTCGAGGACGACCGGATCGCCCGGCAGATCGCCGACAAGCGGGCCGCTCGCCGTCGCAACGCCGAGCTGCTCAAGTCCCGGCCCAAGCACTCGCTCGAGGAACTGTTCAAGGACCTCGAGAAGGGCGACAAGCAGGAGCTGCTGCTCATCATCAAGGGCGACGTGTCCGGCTCGGTCGAGGCCCTCGAGGACTCGCTGCTCAAGATCGACGTGGGCGACGAGGTCAACCTCCGGGTCATCCGCCGCGGCGTCGGTGCGATCACGCAGGACGACGTCAACCTCTCGGTGGCGTCCGAGGGTGCGGTCATCATCGGTTTCAACGTCCGCCCCGAGCGCAACGCTCAGGAGCTCGCGGACCGCGAAGGCGTCGACATCCGCTTCTACTCGATCATCTACAACGCGATCGAAGAGGTCGAGGCTGCCCTCAAGGGCATGCTCAAGCCCGAGTTCGAAGAGGCGCAGCTGGGCACCGCCCAGATCCGCGCGATCTTCAAGGTGCCGAAGCTCGGCGCCATCGCTGGTTGCATGGTCCAGTCCGGCACGGTCAACCGTGCCAGCAAGGCACGGATCGTCCGGCAGGGCGTCGTCGTCGCCGACAACCTCACCGTCACCTCGCTCCGTCGCGAGAAGGACGACGTGACCGAGGTCCGTGAGGGCTTCGAGTGCGGTATCGGTGTCGGCTACCAGGACATCAAGATCGACGATGTCATCGAGACCTTCGAGATGCGCGAGAAGCCGCGAGGCTAGTGCCGTGCACCGGTAGCTGGATCATCGGTGCGGGATCGTAGGTGACGTAGTCGGGCTGGGCGGGGCGTCCGGGTAACTCCGGGCGCTCCGCCTGGCCATTTTCAGGAAAGACCTACAGGGAGTTGATGGGTGTTCGTTGGGGCGCTGACCTTGGATTTGATGCTGGGTGACGTACATTCGCTGAAGGAGAAGCGTTCGGTCCTACGGCCGATCGTGGCGGAGGTACAGAAGAGGTTCCCCGCCGTGGCGGTCGCCGAGACGGGGGACAACGACCTGCACCGGCGGGCCGAGATCGGCGTCGCGGTGGTCTCCGCGACGGCCGCCAACTGCACCGAGGTCCTCAACGCCTGCGAACGGCTCGTGGCCGGTCGCCCGGAGATCGAGTTGCTGTCGGCCAGGCAGCGGCTTTTCAATGACGAGGAGTAACCACCATGGCGGATGCGCCTCGCGCGCGTAAGCTCGCCGACCGTATTCAGCAGATCGTCGCCGAGATGCTGGAGCGCCGGATCAAGGATCCCAGGCTGGGATTCGTCACGGTCACGGACGCGCGCATCACCAACGACCTGCGGGACGCCACCGTCTTCTACACGGTGTACGGCACGGACGAGGAGAAGGCCGGGACCGCGGCGGCGCTGGAGAGCGCCAAGGGCGTCATCCGGTCCGAGGTCGGCCGCAAGACCGGGGTCCGCTACACCCCCACGCTGACGTTCGAACTCGACGGTGTGATGGAGAACGCCCAGCAGATCGAAGGCCTGCTGGCGATCGCCAAGGAGAAGGACGCCGAGGTGGCGGCGAAGGCCGTCGGAGCGGCGCACGCGGGTGAGGCCAACCCGTACAAGGAAGACGAGGAAGACGAGGAAGACGCGGATTCCGAGGACGGCGCGGAGCCCGGGGCAGGACGCCCGGCGACGTGAGCACCATCCCGGGTGCCGACTGGGATCGGGCCGTGGCGGCGATCGAGCGGGCCGACGCGGTCTGTCTCGCCTGCCATGTTCACCCTGACGGCGACGCCCTGGGATCGATGCTCGCGTTCGCGCTGGCCCTGCGGGGGCTCGGCAAGCAGGTCGTGGCCTCCTTCGGCGAGCCGTTCACGGTGCCGGCGATGCTCGGCTTCCTGCCGGGCCAGGAGCTGCTGTCGGAGCCGGGGTGCTATCCGGCGGAGCCGAAGGTGATGATCACCTTTGATGCCGCCAGCCGGGATCGCCTCGGCTCCCTGGCCCCCTACGCCGAGAAGGCCCGGGAGCTGATCGTCATCGATCATCATGTGTCCAATCCCGGCTTCGGTTCGATCAACCTGGTCGACACCTATGCCGCCGCCACCGCCGTGGTGGCCGAGCGGCTGCTGGCCCTGCTGGGCGCGGCCCTCACCCGGGAGGTCGCCGACGGCCTCTACACCGGGCTGGCCAGTGACACCGGCTCGTTCAAGTACCCGACGACCACCCCGGAGGTGCACACCCTCGCCGGGAAGCTGGTGGCGGCGGGGGTACGGCCCGAGGGGATCGGCCGCGAACTGTGGGACCGGTCCTCCTTCGGTCTTCTCAAGGTGTTGGCGGGGGCGCTGGAGCGGGCGGTCCTCGACCGGGCGGCGGGCCTGGTCTGGACGACCGTGAGCGAGGCCGACCGGCATGCCCAGGGCGTCGCCTACGACCAGCTCGAAGGCGTGATCGACGTGCTGCGCAAGGTCGATGAGGCCGAGGTCGCGGTGGTGTGCAAGCAGAACGACGAAGGCGAGTGGTACGTGTCCACTCGCTCCAAGGGAGCCGTCGACGTGGGTCGGCTGTGCGCGGCGCTCGGCGGCGGAGGGCACCGGCTCGCGGCTGCCTTCACCGTGCACGACCGTCCCGCCGACGCGATCGAAAGGCTGAGAGACCTCCTGTGAGCCCGATTTCTGGACTTGTGATCGTCGACAAGCCCGCCGGCTGGACCTCGCACGACGTGGTGGCGCGGATGCGCCGCCTGGCCGGGACCCGCAGGGTCGGGCACGCCGGGACCCTCGACCCGATGGCCACCGGCGTGCTGGTGATCGGTGTGGAGAAGGCGACCCGCCTGCTGGGGCATCTGGCTCTCACCGAGAAGGGCTACGACGGCACCATCCGGCTCGGCGAGACCACCAACACCGACGACGCCGAGGGCGAGAGTCTCCGCCGGACCCCGGCCGGCCAGGTCGCCGACGCGCGGATCAGCGCGGGGATCGAGCAGCTGACCGGGCAGATCATGCAGATCCCGCCCCAGGTCAGCGCCATCAAGGTCAACGGGGTCCGGGCCTACAAGTCAGCCCGCAGGGGCGAGGAGGTCGAGCTCAGGGCGCGCCCGCTCACGGTCTCGCAGTTCGACGTGCTGGCGATCCGCAGGGACGGCGACGTGATCGATGTGGACGTGTCGATCGCCTGCTCGTCCGGCACCTACATCCGGGCGCTCGCCCGTGACCTGGGCGCGGGGCTGGGCGTTGGCGGCCATCTGACGGCACTGCGCCGCACCCGGGTCGGCCCCTACGACCTGTCCCAGGCCCGCACCCTGGAGGAGCTGGCGAAGGAGTGCGTGATCCTGCCGATCGGCGAGGCGGTCACCGCGGCGTTCCCGCGCCGGGACGTCACGGCCGAGGAGGCCAGGATGGTCGCGCACGGCGGCCGGCTGCCCGCGCTGGGCCTGGGCCCCGGCCCGATCGGGGTCTTCGGCCCCGACGGCACGTTGCTGTCGCTGGTCGAGGAGGCGGACGAGCAGGCCAAGGCCCTGGCCGTGTTCGTGCCGTGAGCATTCTCACGAGGGCACCGGTACCTACGATGCCGTAACCTACGGGTACGTAGGTACGGGTTCCTGGAGGGGTTTTGGCGTCAGAAGTGCTGGAAAAGGCCGTTGAGGCGACGAAGCCGAGACTGCGCGGCTGGTTGCACCTGGGAGCCTTTCCCACCGTGCTGGTCGCGGGGTTGGTGCTGGTGGCGTTCGGCCCGACCCTGCAGTCCCGGATCGGCGCGGCGGTCTACGCCCTCACCTCGGGCCTGCTCTTCGGCGTCTCGGCCGCCTACCACCGCAGCGACCTGGGCCCCCGGGCCCACGAGGTGCTGCGCAGGCTCGACCACGCCAATATCTATCTGATCATCGCCGGGACCTACACACCGTTCGCGCTGCTGGCCCTCGACGGCACGCTCCAGGTCGTGATCCTGACCGGCATCTGGGTCGGCGCGCTGGCCGGGGCCGTCTTCCAGACCGTGTGGATCTCTGCGCCACGCTGGCTGTCCACGGCTCTCTACATCGCTCTCGGCTGGGTCGCGATCCTGGCCCTGCCGCAGTTCTTCGCCGGCGCGGGTGTGGCCGCGACCATTCTGATCATCGTCGGCGGCGCGTTCTACAGCGCGGGCGGCGTGGTCTACGCCCTCAAGCGGCCCGACCCCTCACCGCTGTGGTTCGGGTTCCACGAGGTCTTCCACGCCTGCACCCTCGCCGCCTATGTGGCGCAGTACATCGCGGTGTTGGTGGTCGTCCTGCACGCGGCCTGAGAACCGAAGTTCCGCGCTGACGGAGGGTGAGCGCGGCCTGCCGGGCCGGAGGAGACCAGCGGGAACCGGGAGGCAGTCTGAGCTACTGACGAGTAGAGTCGGGGCTGCGGGGGGTGCGCTGTTCGAACCCTCGGCAGCCACATGGCAGTCTTGTCCCGCAAGCTTGTCCCACACGCAGACTGAGCCAACAAGGGAGCGAGCAAGTGCGGCGCTGGTACGGCCTCGACGAGGTGCCTCAGGACTGGGGCAGATCGGTCGTCACCATCGGCGTGTTCGACGGTGTGCACCGCGGTCATCAGCGGATCATCGAGCACGCGAGCGAGCTGGCCCACGCCCAGGGCCTGCCCAGCGTAGTGATCACCTTTGATCCGCATCCCGACGAGGTGGTCAGGCCGGGCACCCA
>JBDSTJ010000059.1:0-2879 GCA_039928335.1 Streptosporangiaceae bacterium
CGAGCGCGGCCAGTCCGAGGCCGAGGACGAGGCCCGGGTCGAGGCGGTCCGGGATGCCATCGGCGGTGGCCGGGTCCGGATCGACGTGAACGGCGGCTGGGACGTCGACCACGCGGTGAAGATGATCAAAAGGCTGGACCGGTTCGACCTGGAGTATGTCGAGCAGCCCTGTGCGACTCTGGCCGAACTGGCCCGGGTGCGGCGGCTGGTGGACGTGCCGATCGCCGCCGACGAGTCGATCCGGCGCGCCGAGGACCCGTTCAAGGTCGTCGCAGCCGAGGCGGCCGACATCGCGGTGCTGAAGGTCCAGCCGCTGGGCGGGGTCCGGAACGCCTTGAGGATCGCCGAGGCGGTCGGCCTGCCGGTGGTGGTCTCCAGCGCCCTGGAAACCTCGGTGGGCCTGGCCGCGGGGCTCGCCCTGGCCGCAGCCCTGCCGACCCTGCCCTACGCGTGCGGGCTGGCGACACTGTCGCTGCTCGAGGGCGACGTGACGGACGAGGGCCTCGTCGTGGCAGACGGGACGATCGCGGTGCGGCGTCCCGAGGTCGGCGAGCCGGCCCTGCGAAGGTATGAGATCGATGGTTCGGCTTGGCGGCGCAGGGCCGCGCAGGCGCAGTCTGTGCTCGACGGGGGAGACACGTGAATCCGGCGACCGCGCTGGCGACCGTGCTGGTGGATGAGTTGCTGCGCTGCGGCATGACCGACGCGGTCCTCGCGCCCGGCTCCCGCTCGGCGCCGCTGGCCCTGGCCCTGCACGCCGAGGCTCAGGAGCAGAACCTCCGGCTGCACGTCCGGATCGACGAGCGGTCGGCATCGTTCCTGGCGCTCGGCCTGGCCAAGCGCTCGGCCCGCCCGGTCGCACTGGTCTGCACGTCTGGGACGGCCGCCGCGAACTTCCACCCCGCGGTGGTGGAGGCGGGCGAGTCGGGTGTGCCGCTGGTGGTGATGACCGCCGACCGGCCGCCTGAGCTGCGCGGGACCGGTGCGAACCAGACCATCGACCAGGTGAAGCTGTACGGGACCGCGACCCGCTGGACCTGCGAGGTCGGGGTTCCCGAGGAGCGCCCGGGGATGGTCGCCTACTGGCGGTCGATGGCGAGCCGCGCGTGGGGTGCCGCGCTGCAGCCCGACCCGGGCCCGGTGCACCTGAACGTGGCGTTCCGCGAACCGCTGATCCCCAACGGGGACGAGGGCTGGTGTGAGCCGCTGGACGGCGACGAGAGCGGGGCGTGGACGAGGGTGCGGGCGGCGACACCGGGGTCGGTGCTGCACGTGCCGCCGACCCGGCGGGGCATCCTGGTCGTCGGTGACGGCGCGGCGAATGTCAAGCGGTACGTGGCGGCGGCGTCGATGGCCGGCTGGCCGGTGCTGTCGGAGCCGATCGGCAATGCACGCTACGGCGACCACGCGTTGTCGTCCTACCACTTCCTGCTGGGCGTGCCCGAGTTCGTGGAGCGGTTCCAGCCCGAGGTGGTGGTGACGCTCGGGAAGCCGGGCCTGTCCAAGGCGCTGATGTCGATGCTGCGCCGTGCTCCCGAGCACATCGTGGTGTCGTCGTCACTGAACCGGTGGCCGGACCCGATGCGCTCGGCGACCCAGGTCGCCCAGGAGGTCGAGATCCCGGTGGCGTCGGGTGACGATGGCTGGCTGAAGTCCTGGCGGGCCGCCGACCAGGCGGCGGCGTTGGCGGTCGACGCCGTGCTGGAGGCCTCCGATGAGGTGACCGAGCCGCGGCTGGCCCGGGATCTGGCCGCCACGATTCCGGGCGGGTCGCTGCTGTTCGTGGCCGCGAGCATGCCCATTCGGGACCTGGACCAGACGATGCGGCCCCGGCGGGGACTGCGGATCATGGCGAACCGGGGGGCGAGCGGGATCGACGGGTTGGTGTCGACCGCGATCGGGACGGCGCTGGCGCACAGCGGCCGGGCCTACGGGCTGCTGGGCGACCTGTCGTTCCTGCACGACCAGAACGGACTGATCCTCGGGCCGGAGGAGCCGCGCCCCGACCTGGCCCTGGTGGTGGTCAACAACCAGGGCGGGGGGATCTTCTCGCTGCTGCCGCAGGCTGCGGCGAAGGGCTCGTTCGAGCGGGTCTTCGGCACCCCGCACCGGGTCGATCTCGCGCACCTCGCGGCCGCGCACGGCATTCCCTACACCCGGCTGGCGTCGGCCGGGGGCCTGCCGAAAGCGCTGGCGGGCGACGGATTGCGGATCATCGAGGCGCGTACCGATCGTGATTCCAACGCCGCGCTGCACGGGCGCATGCGGCAGGCCGCGCACGAGGCCGTCAAAGCGACACTGTGAAATATTGTATTTCTTCTGAATTCGCCTTTGTTTCCCGCGTTTTAAGGGCATATTGCCTGCGGTATAACATCTGAATTCAGGGGGCCGTCATGCGGCTGCTGGGCGTCATTCTTCTGCTGGTGCTGGGTCTTCCCGGAGTCGCCCGGGCTGCGGTTCCCACCGCCGACACCGGGGCCTTTGTGGTCTCCTCCCAACGGGTCGACAGCAGGACCCTCGATCTGTCGGTGTCCTCCCCGAACGTCGAGGGAACGCGCAGATCCGTGCGGTTGCTGCTGCCGCCCGGCTGGTCGCAGACGGCGACCAGGACCTGGCCGGTGCTGTACTTCCTGCATGGGGGAGCCGACGACTACCGGTCCTGGTCGGACAAGACGGACCTGAAGGCGTGGTCGGCGGGAAAGGACGTCATCATCGTGCTTCCGGACACCAGCTGGTGCAGTGCCTACAGCGACTGGTGGAACTACGGAAACGGTGGATCCCCGAAGTGGGAGACATTTGTGACGATCGACGTTCGGCAGATTCTCGAGCGCGGTTATCGGGCGAGTGGTGTGCGTGCCGTGGCGGGTAATTCGATGGGC
>JBDSTJ010000060.1:0-3305 GCA_039928335.1 Streptosporangiaceae bacterium
CGTCGTGGTAGGCCACCGTCGCCGGCAGCGGGTGCCGCTCGGCCTGCGGCCCCAACTCGACCAGGAACTCGCTGAGGTCCCGGGTCCTGGCGCTCAGCGCCTCGGCCCGGCCCGCCCAGGCCGGATCGTCGGCGAACAGCGCCGCGTACTCCTTCATGGCCGAGCCGCAGCCCGCCGAGTTGACCACGATCATGTCGACGGCCTCGAAGGCCGCGATCGTGCTGCGCGCGAACGCCCGCGCCTGCGCACCCCGCCCCGAGTGCAGCGAGAGCGCGCCGCAGCAGCCCTGCGACCTGGGGATGACCACGTCGCAGCCCTCCATCGCCAGCACCCGGGCGGTCGCGGAGTTGACCTGCGGGAAGAACTCGCGCTGGACGCAGCCGGTGAGCATGCCGACGGTCGCGCGCCTGGTCGTGCGGGACCGGACCACGGGCGGCAGCCGGTAGGCCCGGCTGAGCGGGGGAGCCAGGCGCTCCATCGCGGCCAGGGCCGGGTTGAGCCGCTCGAGCGCGGGCTGAACCAGCCGGGCGAGCCCGGTCCGCTGGTAGGCCCGGAGTGGCCCGCGCAACGCCCGCAGCCGCTTGGGGTAGGGGAACAAGGCGAAGATCGCCTCGCGGAGCGCCCTGTCCTGCCGGGACCTCGGGTGGGTCTGCTCGACCTCCTCCCGGGTCGCCTCGATCAGCTTGTCGTACTGCACGCCCGACGGGCACGCCGTCACGCAGGCCATGCAGCCGAGGCACGCGTCGAAGTGCCCGACCATCTCCGGCGTCAGCGGCGCGCCCTCCTGGTGCTGCTGCATCAGGTTGATGCGGCCGCGCGGGGAGTCCATCTCCTCGCCCCACAGGACGTAGGTGGGGCAGGTCGGCAGGCAGAAACCGCAGTGGACACAGTCCCCGAGCAGTTTGTCGATGTCTTCGTTCACTCAGATGCCTCCGATGAAGCGGCCGGGGGACAGGCGGTGCCCGGGATCGAACTGGTCCTTGACCCTGCGCATCAGCGGCAGGCCGGGCGACGGACCCCACACGTCGAGCTGTTCCCGGACCGACCGGGGCGCGTAACGGACCACGGCGGGCCAGCGGGCGCGCAGCCTGGCGACGAGGTCGGGGGCGCTCGCGGCGAACGTGCCGATCAGCCAGACGCCGTTGGCGCAGCCGCGCACCCGTGAGCCCGACAGCGCGAGGACCTCAGGAAGATCCGTGGGCTTGGCGGTGACCTCGAGGAGGACCTCGCCCTTGGGGTAGGAACCCCACCACGGCGGGGCCTCCTCGCTGATCTGCGCACCCGCGCCGAGCAGCCCGACGACCTGCTCCGCACGCCTGCCGACCGCTGAGCCCTCGAGCAGCACGACGATCTCGTCGGTGCCGTTGATCTCGATGGCGCTGGGCACGACGTCGCTGTGCAGCAGGGCCTGGACCTCGCGCAGCAGCGTTCTTGTCGTACCTCTTACGTACGCTTTCGTGGCGGGCACCGGATGGAGCCGGAAGGAGGCCGAGACGATCAGCCCGAGCGTGCCGAAGGAGCCCGTGTAGAGCTTGCCCAGGTCATAACCGGCGACGTTCTTGACGACCTTGCCGCCGGACTTCACGATCGCGCCGTCCGCGCGGACGGCGGTGACGCCGATGAGGAGGTCCCGTGCGGTGCCGTAGAGCAGCCTGCGCGGCCCGGCTGCCGCCGTGGCGAGCGTCCCGCCGACCGTGCTGCCCGGCAGCGGGGAGTCCAGCGCGAGCTGCTGGCCCTGACCCGCCAGCAACGCCTGCAGGTCCGCCATGAGCATCCCGGCCTCGACGGTGACCACGAGGTCTCCCGCGGCGTGCTCGACGAGTCGGTCGAGCCTGCGGGTGTCCAGGACCAGGTCCGCCGAGCGCGGGACACCGCCCCAGTGCAGCCGGGTGCCCGCACCCCGCGCGACCACGCTGAACCCGTGTTCGTGGGCGGCCCGCAGGACGGCCGCGGCCTCGGCGATCGTCGTGGGCTCGGCCACGTACCTGGGCCGGACCCCGAGGATCGCGTCGGCCTCGGTGACCGGACGTGAGTCGAACATCAGAAGATCTCTCCGTCCGGGGCGCCGCGTCGGACCCGGGGGATCTCGCCGCACAGGCGGGGGGTCGGGAAGATCTTGCCGGGGTTGGACAGGTGGTGCGGGTCGAACGCGCACCGGACCATCTGCATGGTGTCGAGGTCGGCGTCGGTGAACATGCGCGGCATGTACCGGGCCTTGTCGACGCCCACGCCGTGCTCGCCGGTGATGGAGCCGCCGTGCTCGATGCACAGGTCGAGGATCTGGCCGGACAGCTCCTCGGCGCGCTCACCCTGACCGGGGACCGCGTCATCGAACAGGACCAGCGGGTGGAGGTTGCCGTCGCCCGCGTGGAACACGTTGGCCACCCGCACGCCCGAGGCCGCCGTCAGGGCTTCGATCCGGGCGAGGACCTCGGGCAGCGCGGTGCGGGGGATCACGCCGTCCTGCACGATGTAGGCGGGGGAGATCCGGCCGACGGCGGCGAACGCGGACTTGCGGCCCTGCCAGATCCGGGCGCGCTCGGTGTCGTCCCGGGCCACCCTGAGCTCGAACGCCTCCGCGCAGAGCTCCTTGACCTGGCCGAACTGGTGCTCCACCTCGGCGTCGGGCCCGTCCAGTTCGACGATCAGCACCGCGCCGGCCCCGGCGGGATACCCGCAGCCCACTGCGGCCTCGGCGGCCTCGATGGCGAGCGCGTCCATCATCTCGATCGCCGCGGGGACCACCCCGGCCCCGATGATCGCCGACACGGCCCGGCCACCCTGCTCGACGTCGGTGAACGCGGCGAGCAGCGTCTGGGTGCGCTGCGGCAGCCGGGTCAGCCGAACAGTGATCTTGGTGGTGATGCCGAGTGTCCCCTCGGCCCCCACGAACGCCCCGAGCAGGTCGTAGCCGGGTCCGGGGGTCAGGTCGACGATGTCACCCTCCGGCGTGACGATCTCGGCGGCGAGGACGTGGTTGGCGGTGAAGCCGTACTTCAGGCAGTGTGCGCCGCCGGAGTTCTCCGCGACGTTCCCGCCGATCGAGCAGATCTGCTGGCTGGACGGGTCGGGTGCGTAGTAGTACCCATACGGCCGCGCCGCTCTGGTCACGTCCAGGTTGATCACGCCGGGCTCCACGACGGCCCGCTGGTTGTCGGCGTCCACCTCGATGATCCGCCGCATCCTCGAGGTCACGATCAGCACCCCGTCGGTGCGGGGGAGCGCCCCGCCCGACAGTCCGGTGCCCGAACCGCGCGCCACGAACGGCACGCCGGCCCGTAGGCACTCCCGGACCACGCCCGCGA
>JBDSTJ010000061.1:0-3306 GCA_039928335.1 Streptosporangiaceae bacterium
AGGCCCGCCCGGATCCGGGCGGGCCTCCGGCGGCTGTCGACCGCCGCAAGAGGGTCAGCGGACGCCGTAGAGGTGGTCCAGGGCCAGCTGATCCAGGTGCTCGAAGGCCATCCCCCGGGTGGCGAGGGCGTCGATGTCGGGGGTGAACCCGCGCAACGACTGCCAGGTCTCGCCCTCGGCGAGGGTCGGCACGGCCAGCTCGTCCAGGCGGGCGGCGGCCAGGGCTTGGACGACCTCCGGGTCGGCGCGGAACGCGCGGACCTTCTCGCGGAGGATCAGCCAGTTGCGCATGCAGCCCGCGGCCGAGGCCCACACGCCGTTGTCGTCCTCGGTGCGCGGCGGCTTGAAGTCGAAGTGGATCGGCCCGTCGTAGGAGCTGCGGTCCACGACGTCGACGACCCAGAACGCGCCGCGGCTGTTGCCCGCCCCGAACCGGAGGTCCTGGTCGTAGCGGGGGCCGTTCTGGCCGTTGAGGTCGATGTGGAACAGCTTGTCGTGCCAGAGCGCCTGGGCGATGCCGTGCGCGTAGTTGAGCCCGGCCATCTCCTCGTGGCCGACCTCGGGATTGAGCCCGACCAGCTCAGGGTGCTCCAGCTCGTTGATGAAGGCCAGAGCGTGGCCGATCGTCGGCAGGAGCACGTCGCCGCGCGGCTCGTTGGGCTTGGGCTCGATCGCGAACCTCAGGTCGTAGCCCTGGTCCAGGACGTAGGAACCGAGGACGTCGAAGGCCTCCCTGTACCGGTCGAGGGCGACCTGCACGTCCTTGGCCGCGCCGGACTCCGCGCCCTCCCTGCCGCCCCAGGCGACATAGACCTTCGCGCCGAGCGAGGCCGCCAGGTCGACGTTGTCCAGCACCTTGCGGATCGCGAAGCGGCGCACATCCCGGTCGTTGGAGGTGAACCCGCCGTCCTTGAAGATCGGGTGCGAGAACAGGTTGGTCGTGGCGGTGGTGACGACCACGCCGGTCTCCTCGAGCGCCTTGCGGAAGGCTCCGATCCGCTCCTCCTTCTCCGCCGTCGTGGCGTCGAAGTCGAAGACGTCGTTGTCGTGGAAGTTCACCCCGTACGCGCCGAGTTCGGCCAGCTTGTGGACGGCGCGCTCGGCTGGCATCGCGGGCCGGGTGGCGGGGCCGAAGACGTCGACCCCCTGCCAGCCGACCGTCCAGATGCCGAACGAGAACTTGTCCTCAGGGGTGGGAAGGTAGCTGCTCATGGACGCGGTCCTTTCAGGATGTGGCAGTGCGCAGTGCGGCGTACTGGTCCCGGACGAACGGGACGGGTTCGGCCTCGAAGGTCTGTGCGGCGGAGGCGGGCCAGTCCGGGGACCTCCCGGACAGGGCCCAGGCGGCCTGGCGGGCCGCGCCGAGTGCCACGTACTCGGCGGGTTCCGGGACGGTGACGGGACATCCGAAGATCCCGGGAGCGAGCCGGCGGACCGCCTCGGACCGGGCTCCCCCACCGATGAGCAGCAGCCGGGCCGGTCGTAGGCCCTGGGCCAGGAGATGGTCCACCGCCTCGGCGAGGCTGCACAGCAGGCCCTCGACGGCGGCCCTGGCCAGGTTCTCCGGGGTCATGTTCGCGGTGGTCAGCCCGGACAGCACGCCGGTCGCCTCGGGCCGGTCGGGGGTACGCTCGCCGTCCAGATAGGGCAGGAACGTGATGCCGCCCGCACCCGGCTCGGCGGCCTGGGCGAGGCCGGACAGCGCCTCGAGGTCGCGGCCGAGCATGGTCGCGGTCGAGGACAGGATCCGGGTGGCGTTGAGGGTGCAGACCAACGGGAGGAACCGGCCGGTGGCGTCGGCGAACCCCGCGACCTGCCCGGACGGGTCGGCAGCCGGCACCTCGCTGACGGCGAAGGCGGTCCCGGACGTGCCGATGGAGACGACCACGTCACCGGGGAGCAGGCCGAGGCCCAGTGCCGCGCCCATGTTGTCGCCGGTACCGGGTGCGATCCTCGCGCCCCACGCGGTCTCCCCCACGACCTCGTGGGGGGCCGCGACGCGCGGCAACTCCACGGTCCTGCCCAGTGCGGCGGTGAAGAACTCAGGCAGGTAGTCCCCGGTGGCGGGGGAGAAGTAGCCGGTGCCGGAGGCGTCGCCCCGGTCGGTGACGTAGCCGGCCGAGCCGAGCCGCCAGGTCAGCCAGTCGTGCGGCAGGAGTACGGCCTCGGTGCGGGCGGCGTTGGCGGGCTCCTGCTCGGCCAGCCAACGGACCTTGGCGACCGTGAACGCCGCGAGCGGGACGCTGCCGGACCGCTCGGCCCAGACCGCGGGTCCGCCGAGTTCCTCGACGAGCGCGCGGGCCTGCGGGGCGGACCGGACGTCGTTCCAGAGCAGTGCGGGCCGGACCACCTCGCCCGCGCCGTCGAGAGTGACCATGCCGTGCTGCTGGCCGGCGACGGAGACCGCCGAGGCACGGGACAGCAGCGGCAGGGACCGGGTGAGGGCCTCCCACCAGTGCCGGGGATCACACTCGGTCCCGTCGGGGTGCGGCGCGGCGGCCTCGCCGACCACCTCGCCGTCCTCGGCCCGGCACAGCACGACCTTGGTCGACTGCGTCGAGGAGTCCACTCCGGCGACCAGCATGTCGTACTCCTCAATTCGTAAACTTCCTGGACTAATAAGACACGCCACACCCCACAGGCGTCAAGCACACGATGCCGGGGATTAGTTATAGATCATGCTTTACCCTGGGAGACATGCTGAGCGGACCGGTCAGGCACGGGACCATGCGCGAGCGCAATCTCGCCGTCCTGCTGGGCGAGGTGGCCGCACGGCAGCCCGCCACCCGGGCCAGGCTCGCCGAGATCACCGGCTTCACCAAGACCACCGTCTCGAACCTGATCAGCGTACTGGCCGGGGCCGGGCTCGTCCGCGAGGGCGGCCTGGTCCACCAGGGCGCACCCGGGCGGCCGGGGACCGCAGTGACGATCGACGGCGACGGCGCGGCCGGGCTCGGATTGGAGATCAATGTCGACTACCTGTCGGCCTGCGTGCTCGACCTGGGCCGGCGGGTCCGGTACCGGCACGTGGTCGCAGCCGACAACCGGGGCCGCGCGCCGGACCGGGTCATCGCGGCCCTGGCCCGGCTGGCCCAGGAGGCCGTGGTCTCCGCCGTCGAACAGGGCCTGACCGTGGCGGGATGCGTCGTGGCGGTGCCCGGCGTCCTGGACCGGGCCGCAGGACGGCTGCTGCAGGCCCCCAACCTGGGCTGGGCCGACGCGCCGGTGGCCGCGCTGCTGCACGAACGGCTGCCCGAGCTCAGACTCGCCGCCGACCACGACAACGAGGCGAACCTCGCGGCCCTC
>JBDSTJ010000062.1:0-4076 GCA_039928335.1 Streptosporangiaceae bacterium
CCTCTCGACGACCTCGATGACGTCGCGGTACGTCCACTGGGTGTCCAGCGCGTTGACCCGCACGGCCCGCACCTTCGCACCCCAGTCGCCCTCGTTCAGCGCCGCGATCACGTTCTTGCGCGCGCCCTCCTTGGCGTCGGCGGCGACCGCGTCCTCCAGATCCAGGAAGATCTCGTCGGCCGCGAGGCCCTGCGCCTTCTCGAGGAAACGCGGGCTGCTGCCCGGCACGGCCAGGGTCGTACGACGCGAACGCAACATTCCCGAAGGCTACCGACCGCCCTTCTTCCGCCGACGCCCGGCCACCCGTCCCGCCGATGTCTCATAAGGTCAGATCATGGAGCCACCCCACAACGGCTGGGCCTCGCCCGACCCGGGACCACCCGCCGACCCCGATCCGGCTCTCCCGCAGTACGGCCAGAACCCCGCACCGCCGGACGGCCGGCCACCCTCCCCCGCTTACGGCCAGCCGTCCTCCTGGCAACAGCCCCAGCAGCCCTACCCGTCGTACGGCCAGCAGCCCTACCCGTCGTACGGGCCGGGGTATGCGGGGCCGGGGCAGGTCGCGCCGATGCCGCCTTATGGGCAGCCTTGGTGGTATCCCCAGGCGAAGGGGCCGCGGACGGTCGCGGCGGTGGCCGGGACGCCGTTCCATCAACTGGGGCATACGGCGCTGCATCGGTGGTGGCGGCCGCTGCTGGGGACGGGGTTCCTGGCCGTGGTCGGGGTGGTGCTGACGATCGGGGTGTACGTCGTCTGGCTGCTGGGGCACTGGCTGGTCACGGGGCAGTTCGCGGAGCCGTCGGGGGACGACCGGCTGTTCCCGGGCAGTACCGAGGACCTGGCCGCCCAGCTGGCCATGTTGGCGATCTTCACGCCGGTGGTGCTGCTGACGGTGTGGCTGGTGCAGCGGCGGCCGGTCGGCAGCGTCGTCTCGGTGCTCAACCGGGTGCGGTGGAGGTGGCTGCTGGCCTGTTTCGGGGCCGCTCTGGGGTTTGTGGTGATCTCCTACGGGCTGAGCGTCGTGGTCGGGCTGGCGTTCACGGACGAGGGCGCGGGCATCGAGTGGATCGGCTGGCGGGACTTCCTCGCTCCGGCCCTGGTGATCCTCTTGCTGGTGCCGCTCCAGTCGACCGCGGAGGAGTTCATGTTCCGGGGATGGCTGTTGCAGGCGATCGGCAGCTACACCGGGACCCGGTTCCTGGGGCCGGTGCTCAGGTCGCCGTGGCCCGCGATGGTGATCAGCAGCGCGGTGTTCGTGGCGGGGCACGGCTACACCGGCTGGGCGATGCTCGACATCTTCCTGTGGGCGATGACGGCCGCGTGGCTGGTCGTGCGGACCGGCGGGCTGGAGGCGGGCATCGCGTTGCACGTCTGCAACAACCTGATGGCGTTCCTGCTCCCGGCGGCGGCCGGGGAGCTGGGCGACACCCTGGAGCAGGGCGGCGCTCCGTGGTACGTCCTGCTCGCGGATCTGCCGCCGCTGGTCTTCTTCGCCGCGATGATCCTGCTGGCGGCCAAGCGGATGAACGTGGCGCGCCTGACCTACTGAGGCCGGTGAGGATCGGCCCCGCCCGCGCCGAACACCTGGGTCCACTCGCCGGGCGTCTGCTGCGGCGCGGCCGGCGGCGGCGAGTAGGGCGGCTGGGAGTAGGGCTGCTGCTGGGGTGCGGGCTGGCCGTACTGTTGCGGGCCGGGCTGCCCGTACTGCTGCTGCTGAGGTGCCGGTGCGCCGAAGGCGGGCTGGGCGTGGAAGTAGCTGGTGTGCCACTGCTGGATGCCGTGGACTTTGGCGCCGAAGTCGGGGTCGGGCATCGAGAAGTAGTGCATCGGCGCCCACGGCCGCCTGCTGGTGCCGTCGGTGAACTTCAGCAGCACCCGCCGCTGGAACCAGAACAGGGTCGGCTCGACCGACTGCACCTGGTTCCAGGCGTAGGTTGTGGTCTGCCAGCCGCGCAGGGTCACGCCCTGTTCGGTGACGTCCAGTCCGAACCGGGTGAGCAGGAAGTAGTAGCCGAAGAAGAGGGCCGCGACGAAGAGCGTGAAGATCCCGGACGCCGGGCTGATGAAAAGTCTGATCAGGGCGATGACGGCCCAGACCGCGCCCAGGATCCGATAGATGTTGCGCTGGCGTTCGGTCAACCGGAACTGCACACTTACCTCCTCAGGGGATATCGACTTTACCTGGCCCTGAACATGGTGCGAAAAGGTAAGAACTCGGGTCGGGCTCTTGACTTGGCGATGCACACCGGCAACCGTGAGGAACCGTGAGGCCTGAGCCGACCTGCCCGCGCTGTCGAGGGCCCGTGACGTCGCCCAACGAGTGGTCCAGCGAGTGGAACTGCCCGGCGCACGGGCCGGTGCTGCCCCTGCAGCCGGTCCGCAGCCCCTCCGCGGAGGGGCTCGCCGCGATCCGCAGGGACGCCCGCGTCCCGATCTGGCTGCCGTGGCCGCTCCCGCAGGGTTGGCTCGTGACCGGTTTCCTGCACGCCGGGGACGTCCGCACGGGTTCCCGGGCGTGCGGGGTGGCGTTGGCCGGTCCCGGCCTGGTGTCGGGTCCGGCGGACCTGTTGCTGCTGTCGGAGGAGATGGGGGTGGGCCTCGGCGCGCACCTGGCCGGACTGCCCGGCCCCGACCCGGGCGTCGGCTTCGACCAGGGCCCTCCGCACGCGAAGATCAACGCACTGGGCCGGCCCAGTCCGCTGTGGTCGGTCGACGCGGGCCCCGACCGGGCCGTCTATGTCGGTGAGGCGCTGGCCTGCTGGCTGTGGGCGATCCTGTGGCCGACCGACGCGGGGGTGCTGATGCTGGACAGCCTGACCCTGTGCGACCTGCGGGAGCCGGACCTGCGGCTCGACCCGCCCTATGGTGCGCCGTGCCCCAGACTGACCGGCTGAGTCAGATGGATTCTCAGGACCGCCCTCGGCTCAGTGCTGCTGGTCAGCCGGGTTCCGCAGGCACTTTTGACCGCCGGTATGGTCGGACTGTCGGCTGAGGCAGTGCGAAGCCTCGTCATCGCCGGATAGTCTGCCTCCGTGACTGCACGCATTGAACAAGTTGTGACGTCCGGCCCGGTGACGGTCGAGGACGACGTCTTCACCGTCGAGACCAACACCTGGATCGTCGGTGATGACGAGTCTGTGATCGTCATTGACCCCGCCAACGACGCCGAGGCCGTGCTCAAGGCCGTCGACGGGCGTGAGGTCATGGCCGTCGTCTGCACCAACGGCCGGGACAACATCCTGAGCACCGTCCTGGAGGTCGCCGCCGACGAAGAACGCGGAGACGCCGAGATCCTGCTGCACCGCGGCGACCGGATCCTGTGGCGTGACTACTTCCGCAAGCTCGCCAAGGAGACCGAGGACGACGACCTCAGGAGCCTGGAGCCGGACCAGTTCCTGGAGGCCGACGGGTCCTTCGAGATCGCGGGCCTGCAGCTCGAAGTGCTGCACACCCCCGGGTTCACTCCGGGCAGCGTCTCGCTGTTCGGGGAGTCGGCGGGGGTGCTGTTCACCGGCAACACCCTGCTGAAGGGCAGGCCCGGTTCGCTCGGCGAGGAGTTCGCCGACCTCGACGGCCAGCTCAACTCCATCAGCGCCCAGTTCGGCCAGCTTCCGGGTGACACCCGGGTTCTGCCGGCCCAGGGCGAGGAGACCACGGTCGGCGAGGAGTCCGACCGTTGGGAGTCCTGGTACTCCCTGGCCTCGCGCGACGTCGAGGAATAGCCCGACCCGTGGAGCAGCTCGGTTTCGAGGGCATGCCCCGGCGGCTCTATCCGTGCACGCCGTCGAGGCTGAACGCCTGGATCGACTGCCCGCGGCGCTACCGGATGACCTATCTGGACCGACCGCAGCCGGTCAAGGGGCCGCCGTGGGCGCACAACAGTGTCGGAGCGGCCGCGCACAACGCGCTGGCCGCGTGGTGGCGGCTGCCCGAGCACGAGCGGACGGTCCCGATGGCGGGCACGCTGCTGATGCGCGGCTGGCTGACCGAGGGGTTCAGGGACGCCGCCCAGGCGTCGGCCTGGCGTGACCGCACCCGGGCCATGGTCGAGGAGTACGTCTCGCATCTCGATCCGG
>JBDSTJ010000063.1:0-18341 GCA_039928335.1 Streptosporangiaceae bacterium
GCCAGTTGTGGCCGCCGCCCCGGATCTGGTAGAGGATCACTGGGCTGCCTGCCGGGCAGTCCCGGAAGTCGTGCCGGACGACGGTCGTGTTGTCCTCAGGGTGGGTGTTGGGCAGGTCGGTGTCGACGGTGGTCGTCGCACAGCCGTTGTTGCGGGCCCAGAACTGGGCGATGGCCGGGACCGGGGAGTAGGGCACGATCAGATCCCCGTCACCGTGGATCATGAGGATGGGCGGGCGCCGGCCGGGATGGCAGGCAGCCTGGTCGGAGAGCTGACCCGACACGGGCGCGTAGGCGGCGAACCGCTTGTTGTCACAGGCCATCTTGCTGGTGAAGAAGCCGCCGTTGCTCATCCCCGAGGCGTACAACCGGCTCGGGTCGGCGTTGAAGCGCTGGACGAGGACGTCCTGGAGGGCCGTGACGAAACCGGGGTCGTCCACGTCGGGCGAGGACGGCCCGGCCGGCACGCCCTGCCAGCCGCTCCCGTAGTGCTCCGGCGTGATCATGATGAAACCGCGGGTCTGGGCGAAGTCGGCCATCCGGCCGTAGAGCTCGGCGAGCCCGGGAGTCTCATACAGCCCGGGGAAGTGGAAGAGGACCGGCCTGGGCGTGCCGTCGTAGTCGTCGGGCAGCCGCAGGATCGCCGCGCGGTTCTGGCCGGCGTGGGCGAGCCGGATCGCGTGGTCGCCGGGGTCGGGGCGGCGGTCCAGGAGGGTGAAGCCGACGGTCTGGTTCGCCGACGTGGAGCCGCGCCGGACGGTGCCGGTGCCCTGCCAGGTGATGGTTCCGTCCGCGGGGGTCCGGACGCTGCCGTTCACGTTGGCGGTGATCTGGACACCGGCGGCGGGGTCCTGCAGGGCGAACGTGCCCGACAGCCCGAACACGCCCCGGGTGATCCTGATCTTCACGGTCGCGCCGCCGAGGACGCCCTGACCCTGGACCGTGCTGGTGGCGAAGTCGGCGACGTTGTCGGTCACCTTGATCCCGCCGGAGGACAGGTCGTCGTCCAGCCGGTAGGCGGGCGTGCCCGCGGCGGTGACGGTCAGATGGTCCCGGGGTGGGATGTCGGCGCGGGCCGGCCCGGCGACGTTGACGAGCAACGCCGCGAACAGCCCGGCGAGGGCGGTGACGCCCAGAGCGGATTTCATGCAGGTCCTTCCGTTCGTGCGTCAGCCGATCGCACACCGGAGGGGGCGGATTGTCCCGGTTCGACTGGCGCGGCCCCCAGGCTAGACAGTGCACTGCCGGGACGCACTGGACGCAGGCAACATCTGCACGGGGCCGGGATGAGACTTCGTGACAGGATGCTGCCGTACTTCCCTGATCTGCTGGAATGAGGGTCATGCGCACGCACGGATGGCGGGGCGACCCTCCGGACACCGACGAAGAGGCCAGAGCCCGGATCGTGGAAGCCACCCGGCGGTGCGTCGACCGGTTCGGCCCGCGCAAGACCGCGCTGACCGACGTCGCCGAGGATCTGGGCGTGACCCGGGCGACGGTCTACCGCTACTTCCGCAACATCGAGGAACTCCTCAAGGCCAGTTCCCTCGCCGCGGCGGGCGAGTTCCTCCAACGGCTCGTCGCCCACGTCTCGGAGCTGCGGGACGCCTCAGAGATCCTGGTCGAGATGGCCGCCTTCACGATCGAACGGCTGCCGCGGGAACCGCAGGTCGGCGTACTGATCGGCAGCGGGCACACCCACAGCCTCACCGACGACCTGCTGTCACCGCTCACGATCGAGATCACCAGGTCGATGCTGCTCCGCCTCCCCGTCGACTGGGCCGCCCACGGCTATGCGCCCGCCGACCTGGACGGCTTGGCGGAGTTCATGCTGCGGCTGCTCCGCTCGTTCCTGCCGGAGAGCACCCGGCACCTCGAGCACGGCCAGGAGATGCCCGACCCACGACCGTTCCTGCGGCGTTGGATCGTGCCCGGCTTCCTCGCCCAGCCGACCTAGCCCTGCCCGTCCCGCAGCAACCGGGTGCGGAGCACGATCTGCATCTCGAATCTCCACTCCGGGTCGTGCAGCCGCTCACCGAACATCTCCTCCAGCCTGTGCAGCCGGTAGCGCACGGTCTGGGCGTGCACGCACAACCGCGCGCTGATCTCCGGCGCGGACCCGCCGGTGGCCAGGAACGCCAGCAGAGTCTCGGTGAGCCGGGCGCGCTGCTGCGGCTTGAGCTCGGCGAGCGGGCCGTACATCCGCCGGGACATCAGGTCGGTGACGTCCTCGTCGGAGCACATCAGCATGGTGGGCAGGTGGTCCGCGCAGCGGAGCGGCGAATCCTCGGCGAGGGTCCCCCGCTGGGCCAGCAGGAGCAGTTGCCGGGCCAGCCGGGCGGAGACCGCAGCATCGGCCAGCGGAACGCTCGGGCCGACGGCGAACCGCAGGCCCGGGAAGGCCCGCTTGAGCATGTCCGGCCGGCCGGGGCCGTCCGGGTCGGGCACCAGCAGGCAGGGGTCGTTGCGCTCCAGGTCCATCAGCACGTCCGGGCTCACCGCCGGCGAGATCCGGTGCGGATCCTGCCAGGGCCCGTCCAGCGTCACGCACGCCACGGTGGCGGGCAGCCGCCACTGCGCCTCGGCGGCGAGCCGGGCCAGCATCTCCGGCGGGGCCGTCGGCGGGAGGGCGATCAGCAGTTCGAGCAGCCGGCGCCGGCGCCGCTGCAGCGCCCCCATCGCCCGTGCGCCCAGCTCCGCATATCCCTGCACGGACTGCGCCGCGACCTCGTCGATGTAGGCGAACACCGCCTCGGCGAGCGCGCACATGGTCTC
The DNA here is from genome assembly GCA_039928335.1 of Streptosporangiaceae bacterium. Classification (GTDB taxonomy): domain Bacteria; phylum Actinomycetota; class Actinomycetes; order Streptosporangiales; family Streptosporangiaceae; genus Actinocorallia. Next base: position 2,775 of record JBDSTJ010000063.1, read on the forward strand.
CGGGCTGAACCCCGCGCCGAGACCCGTCGTGGCGAACCGCCGCCACGCCACCCGCGCGCCGATCCGGTAGGCCGCCTGCAACGCGTCCATGCTGCGTCCCTCGCGGAACTCGCCCCGCCCCAGCGCCCGGGGCACCGTGACCTCCTGCGTCCGCGGCGGGTCCGGCACGGCGACCCGGTCGACGAACTGGCTCAGACCCTGCTCGACGCCGAGGCGGATGCCCACGCCGAAGGTGCCCTGCAACGGGCGGTCGAACTCGGGGACGCAGTGCCGGATCTCCTCGACGATCTCATCCGCCAGCGCGGGCAGATCCGGCCGCAGCGTCTCGGCCAGTTCGGGAGGGAGCGCCTGCCAGGGGCGCGCGAGGGTCATTGCTTCGGTCATGGTCGCCTTCCGAAGATGAGAACCGACCGCGCCCTACCCGAAACGCTAACCTCGCGGACCTGTCAGGTCAACCGGCCCCCAGGACCCCCATTGACAGGACGACTTAGTATGAGATGTCCTGTCGTCCTGCCGTGGCCGCCGTCACCACACCCGCGCCCGGGTGCCCAGGCGGCCACGGCACAGGCACTGTTCACGTTCGGGAACGAACTCCCCTAGCCGAGTCGAACGCTCCTACTGCATGGCGAAGCGGATCAGGGCCTGGCGGTCGCCCTGCTTGATCTTTCCGGCCCGGTTGAGCACCTCGAGCTGCCAGGCGCCGCCGTTGCGGAACGCGCGGCAGATGGCGTTGGCGTTGTCGGTGCCCACCAGGGACGGCCAGATGTCGGCCACCTGGGTGCTGTCGCCGCCGGTGGCGTCATAGATCTTGAACGAGACGTTGTTGGCCTTGTCGAACGAACTCCCCCGCTTGAAGGCGGCGGCGATGAACACGATCGAGGTGATCGCGGGCGGGACGTTGGCGAGGGCTACCTGGACGGTCTCGTCGTCCCCCTCCGCCGCGCCGCTCTGCTCGTCACCGCTGTGCTTCACCGAGGCGTTGCCGAGTGGATCCAGCGAGTCGAGACCGGCGAATCGGACCGGTTCGGTGCCCTGCATGAGCACGGCGACCAGGTCGAGGTCGACGCCTTTCTTCCGCCGGACCATGCCGAGTACCCCACCGCTGGAGCCCGCTGAGGGATCCCAGGCGACGCCGACGGCAAGGTGGGTGATGCCGTTGAGATCGGCGGCCCCGTCGTCCTTCGAAAGAGTGACAGCCATTCGATCTTCCTTTCTGTTCGTGCGGCCGACCAGGCCGCACATGGTCAGACAACGACACTGACCCCCGCGGGGTTCCTCAGGTCAGCCCCGCAGCTGATCATTCCGCACTCGTTCTGGTCGTAAAAATGGAGAAAAGCCGTAAGTCGGGCCGGTGCCGAAGCGAACCGGGTCCTCAGCCGTCGACAGGTGGGCGCGGCGGCCTGCCGACGGGCAGCGCTCCGGCGAGCCGGGCGACGGTCTCCCGGAACCCGGCGCCCTCCTCCCGGCAGAGAGCGCAGTGGGCCAGATGGGTGCGGAACCTGGCGGCGTCCTCGGGATCCAGCGCGCCCAGCGCGTGCGAGCCGCTCCACTCGTGCATCGCCGACTCCTCCGGGCGAGACCTCCCGAACAATGACTTTCCCTCGCCTGGTGACACCCTTTGAGCTCCCTCGCCCGTTATCCGAATACCCGCGCGCCTCTTCTTATGCAGATCACACCAAAAAAGGTCTGGACTCATCGCGGAACCTGTAGATTCGCCGAAATAATGCGGTGCCCGATGGCGCCCCGGATCCCACTCTCCCAGAGGATGTTCTTGAATATTTCAGACATTCCCTCGCTCATTGGGTTTCGCCGGTCAGCAGATTGTGCCATTGATCTCGACGCGCTTCTAGCGGCGGCCTGCCTGGGCAGCGAGCAGGCGTTCGCGGGCATCTACGACGCCCTGGCCGACCGGGCCTACCGGCTGGCCTTCCTGCTCACCACCGACGCCGCCGCCGCCGGGCAGGTCACCGAGCAGACGTTCGGCGACCTGTGGCACGCCCTCGGAAACAGCACCCCGCCCCGGCACGGCGCGGGCGTCTGGGCCACTGAGTTCCTCGACCAGCACATCCTCAAGAACACCCGGAATCAGCCGTTCACAGGCGCCTTGGGCCCTTCCGTCCTGCACGCGCTGCGCGCCCTCACCGAGACCGAACGCTCCTGCATCGCCCTGGCCTTCGACGGGGCCAGGACCACCGGCCAGACGGCCCGGCTCCTGGGCATCAGGGAGTCCCACGTGCACACCTCGATCCACCATGGCCTGTCGGCGATGGCCGGCCCGCCGACCACCGGCTGACCAGGCCGCCCACGGTCAGCGTGGGGTGGTCGTTGCGGTCTCGACCCGAGCCGACCAGCCAGGTCCCAGCACCTCATGAGCGCACCACCACGTCGGCGCGCTCGGCGGTGCGCTCCCGGGCGAACAGAGCGTCCTCCTGGGCCGCCCACCGGTCCCAGTTCGGGCGGTAGGTGTCGCCGTCACGGGCGAGCGCCCGGTCCCGCCGGACGTCGGCGGCCGCCTCGATCCAGACCAGCACGCTCAGGTAGCGGGCCGCGCTCCGGCTGCCCGCGCCCACTCCCTCGACGACCAGCTCGGCCGGCGGGTCCAGCGGGACCGGCTCGGCCCACCGGCCGGCGTGCCAGTCATAGCGCGGTACGAGCGCCCGGCGGCCGCCCGCGATCGGGACGAGGACGTCGGACACGAGCCGGTCGACCCCGTCGGCCAGACCGTCCCATCCGCCATACAGGTCCTCCAACCTGACGATCGGCGCACCGAGTTCGGCCGCGAGCCCTACCGCCAGGGTCGACTTGCCCGAGCCCGAGCGGCCGTCGACCGCGAGGACCCGGGCCGCCCCGGCCCGGGGCTCGGCGGCACGCAGCCGCGCGGCCGGCCCCGACAGGCCGGGCTCCTGGACCCGCAGGTCCGCGGGCACGTCCCGCCAGCGGAAACGTTTGGTCACCATGACCAGTTCATCCCCATCCTGGCCGCCCGCATCACCAGCTCAGCGGCGGAACCGGCGGCCGAGGCCGACGGTCGCGCCGACCACCGCGACCCCGCCGCCCAGGACCGTGAGGTACAGCAGCTCGGGCGAGCCGGAGTCCGGTGTGTTCTGCACGCCCGTGTTCGGCACGTCCGTGTTCGGCACGACGGGCCCGGCCTGCCCACTGAGCTGCGGGTCCTTGCCAGGTTCAGCGGCGGCGGCTCGTCGTTTCTTCCTGATGGCGGGTGTGCCGGTGGGGCGCGGAGCGGCCTGCACCGTGCTGCGGGTGCCCAAGTCCACGTCCGCGCAGGAGTAGTACGTGTCCGGCGTGTCCGAGGTCTGCCACACCGTGTAGATCAGGTGGCGTCCCGACCTGCCGGCGGGCACCCGCCCGTTCAGCGTGTAGAAGCCGTTGGCCGCCACCGGGTCGGCGACCGTGAGGAACGGCCTCGCCGCCAGGTCCGACCACCTGAGCCGCCCGGCCGGGTCGAACCCGTCGCGGGTGAGGTACAGCCGGAAGCTCCCTCGGTGCGGGATCATCACCCGGTAGCGGAAGGAGATCCGCGACCCGCTCCGCAACCGTGTCGCAGGCCAGTCCGCGCGGGGCAGGTCCAGCCCCGCGAACGACGCGAGGCCCCCACTGCACAGCCTGCCGTCGGGGATCTTCTCGCGATCCCTCCCCTCGACGCCCGCCACCCGGATGTCGTCCCAGCGCGCCGGCGCACCACGTTCTCCGGCCGCCGCCGCGGCCCGGCACACCGCGGACCGGGCCGTCCGGCCGCCCTCGGGCCCGCAGACCACCGCCCGGCTCGGCGGGTTCGCCAACGCACCGTGCGCCTGCGCCGGCAGCGCCGACGACAGGACCAGGAGTCCACCGCCGACGGCCGCCCCGACCAACCGATGCCCACAACCCACCTGTCAGCCCTCCCCATCTCCCGACCTGCCCCAGGTACGCGGCGGGCCCGGCCACGGTTCACCCGGGCCCGAAGCGGCGACCGGCGACGTTCCCAGCCGTGCGCCAATATCATGCGGTTAAGCAATTCCCTTGCCATCAATAGGCAACGCCAAGGTAGCGGCGAGGTAGCGGCAAGATGGCGTAGAGCGGGTGACAACTAGCCGGCTGGCGGAACTACCGGCAAATGTCTGAGCCGGTCCCCCAAAAGAGAAGCCTTTAGCGATCAATCCGCTAAGCTTGGTGCACAGGACCGTCGAGAAGTCACGGGGCACCAACATGGCCACCATCCACGACCCCTACGACCTTGTCGTCGTCGGCGGTGGCATCATCGGCTGTGGGATCGTCGACTCGATCCGCGGGACACCGCTGCGCATCCGCATCGTGGAACCCGAACCCGATGTCGCCACCGGAGCCTCCTGCGCGGCCGCCGGCGGGATCAACCCCCATCTCGGCGACCACGGCCACGGCCCGATCGACCTGATGGCCGAGCGCAGCCGCAACCTGTACCCCGAGTGGATCGCCCGGCTGAGTGCCGCGGCAGGACAGGTGCTCGGCCTGCGCAACGCCGGCCTGCTCCAGGTCGCGATCGACGAGAAGGAACGCACCCGCCTGGTCAACGACGTGCTGCCGTTCCTGCTCGAGCACCGGATCGAGGCGTCCTGGCTGACCGGCGACCAGGCCAGGCAGCGCGAGCCGCTCCTGGGTCCGGCGGTGGTCGGTGCCCTGGCCCAGCCGAGAGACATGATCGTCGAGCCTGCGGAGATCATGAAGGCTTTCCGCCGGGTGCTCGCCGCCGACGACCGGGTGGACTTCGTCCAGGACAGGGTCGTCCGGGTGGAGCCGGACGGCGGCGGGGTCGACGTCACCCTCGCCGACGGCGGGATCCTCCGCACGGAACGGGTCGTCGTCGCGGCCGGCCATCTCAGCCACACCCTGCTTCCCGGGCTGGCCGCCGAGAACTTCCGCCCGGTCAAGGGACAGGTCCTCGAGATCCAGGCCCCCGCGCTGGGGGGCCTGACGACGCAGTGCGACGCACTGGTCGACGAAGACGGCCAGACCCAGGTCGTCGTCGCCTCGCCCTACGCCCCCGGCCGGATCACCGTGGGCGTCACCCAGCAGGTCGGGGTCCGCGACCCGAAGCCGACGGAGGAAGCCCAGCGGTCGATCCTGCGCAACCTGCGCAGGGTGCTCCCGGCACTCGCCGAATGGAAGATCAACGGACCCCGGGCCGGAATCCGGCCGGGTACCACCGACGGCGCGCCCGTCCTGGGTTTCCTCGACGCGGACGAGCGGGTTCTCGCCGCCACCGGACACAACGGGCTGGGCATCACCCTCGCGCCACGGACCGCTCAGCTCGCCGCCAGGCTCCTGCGCGGTCTGCCGCTCTCCGCCGAGGACTTCCACGATCTCCGGATCAGCAACCCGGACCGGTTCAGGACCACCCACCGGCTATGAGGTCCCAGCGGCCGGCCCCCGAGCATGGTTCATCCCACGAAGCCTCAACTGGTCGCGAACCCGGTTGACCGAGATCTCCCAGGGCTGGGTCAGGCCGATGGCGCGGTCCAGTTCGTTCCACAGCGGAAGCAGCTCCTGCTTGACCCGGGCGCACGGCATCCAGTGGTGGATCAGATGGTCGAAGAGCGCGCTGATCGACGGCAGCGCCCTGTCGATCGTGCCCGACTCCAACTGGACGCGTTCCAGCTTCGCCTCGACCGTCCGGAGCAACCAGTCGTGCAGGGCAAGGTCCTCGACGAGGTCCAGCAGGTCGGGCAGGCTCGCGTCGCTGACCCCGAGCCGGAGCAGCCGGGTGCCGTCGCGGAGGATGGTGAACTTGAAGATCCCCGCCTCGTCCGGGCCCGGGTGCTGGAAGGCCCAGCGCCACGCCCCCCGCTCGGCCCGAAGAGGTAGTTTGCGGTCCAGCAGCGAGGAGATCTGCACCCCCGTCAGCACCGCGTCCGCGATGAGCTCCAGTTCGATGGCCCTGGCCCCCCGGTCGGACTCGGCGAACCCCGCCGCGGCGTCCTCGGCGTTCATCCGCCGGATGACCTCGACCACGCCCGGCCGGCCGAGATAGTGCGACCACTCCCGCCGGTAGTCGCGGGTGGCGGGCACGAGCGTGGTGTAGCTGCAGGACTGCAGGATCCGCCCCCCGGTGAGGGTCGCCCTGGTCGCGACCGTGCCCACCCCCCGGGTTCTGCGGCCGCTGAGCGACGGCATCTCGCAGTCGACGCCCGTCAGCGGCTCGGGGGAGACCGCGTAGGCGCGCGGCCGGTGCGCGTGCCGCACCTGCTCGCCGGGAACGAGTGCCAGCAGCGCCGAGGCGGTCTCGGGTGAGACCGCCGTGGAGTGGCCGAGGAAACCGGTCTTGACCACACCGATGGTGAGGGCGCCCTCAGATTCCGTCGCTGAAAACATGAGAGACCCTCCGGACGAGATCGTTCGGGAGCTCGATTCCCTGCGCCGCCGCCTGATCCGCGATCTGCACGCTGACGACGGGATCGACCACCACCTGGCTGAGGATCATCCGGACGGCCGCCTCGACCTCGGCGAACCGTGTCTCCAGGACGGTCATCGTGCCGAACGCGAAGAAGGGCTGGGCACGTTCGTTCAGGCGGACCACCGGCGGCAGGTCGTCCCAACGGTCGGGGTACTCCCCCGGCGGGTCATCCGGGCGGAGGATCGCCTCGCCCTCGCAGCGGAGCACTCCCAGCCGCAGCAGTTGCCAGACCGCGGCCAGGAGGGCGCACGACCAGCGGCGCCTGCCGCCCGCGTTGTCCCAGAGCTGGACGTCCATGCAGATCGAATGGCTCTGAGCGCCGTTCTGCCGGGGCGGCGTCCAGTTGGGGAGTCTGGTCATGGCCTCCGTGACGGCCTCGGGCCGGTTCATGCCCTGGCTGTTGGTGAGCCAGCCGGACTGCTGCGCGGGCGGCCTGCGCCCGTTGGTGCCCGGCGGCGGATCAGGGATGACCTTGGCCATCACCAGCTCGGCGGGCGACAGTTCGCCGACCGAGGCGCAGGCGGACTCGCGCGCCAGGTAGTCGATGACCAGGCCTTCCGCCTCGGCGGCCTCGATCAGCTCGGGCACCAGCTCCTTGGGGGTGGCGATGGCGCTGAAGTAGTCGTCGACGAGGAAGCAGGTGCTGACCCGGAGCGGCGGAGCGTAGCGGGACCGGACGAAGTCCGCCCACGGCTTGATCCTCGCGAAGTGCCGGCGCAGCGACTCCTGGCCACGGACCAGGTCCTCCATGTAGAGGTGCCCGAGCTCCACCGAGACATGCGAGCGCGGCACCTTCTCCACCCGGGGTTTGGCGGTGAGGACCTCGACCTCCAGCCTGGGCACCTCCGGCCCGTTCATCCCCGGCTCCAGATGCTCTCGTCGTCCAGGGACGCGGCGAGCCTGCCGAAGGCCTCGACGGTCTCCGGATTGGCGATCCCGGCATAGACGTCGCTGTCGGTGATGAGCTGCTCCCGCCACTGCAGGACGGGGTCGATGGGGATGGTGGCGATCACTGCGGTGCGGCCGAGCCCATGCCCGTTGGCCTGCTCGTTGAGGCTGTCGTTGACCCGGCGCAGCCAGGCCTCCTGAGTGGACCGCAGTCCGATCGACCCTTCGGAGTCGGGATCGATGACCGCGGTCCGGACGAACCGGATCCGCTTGCGCAGCGCCCCCTTCTCATGCCCGTTGAGCGTGCCGAACTCGATCAGCCCGCGCTCCTTGAACACCAGGTCGGCCGCGGCCGAGATGTGCTGCCGGGTCCAGCGGTGGAACACCAGCCACTGCGCCGGGATCGGCGGGTCGTCGTTGCCGTTCCCGGCCGTCGCCGTGAGGATCATCTCCGCGGCGTGCGAACGGCCGGCGCTCAGATCGATCAGCACCACGGAGAACTCCTCCTGGAGGCTGTGCAGCAGGCTGACGCACCGGTCCACGACCTCGCTCTTCATGGTGAACTCACCGCCGCCGAAGTCGCCGGGGACCAGCACGAGCCGGCCCGCGCCGGACGGTCTGGGCCCGATGCCCCGCGGCTGGCTCTCCGCCCACACATCGACCCGGCCGGGCAGCACGACCTCGCCCTGCAGGTACCGGTGCAGCCCGTCCTCGTTCCTCGTGCCGTGCGTGACCGCGTCGATGCCGAAGATGGCACCGGAGGTGGGCGAGCCGAAGTCGAAGTCGAGATAGCAGACGTCGTCGCCGAGCAGGGCCCGGCGGTAGGCGACGTTGCAGGTGGTCACCGAACGTCCGGTGCCGCCCTTGTCGGACGTCGAGATGACCAGCACGTCAACCGGCCCCCTCGTCGGCGATCCCCCGGGCGACGCTGACCCTCTCCAGCAACCGGAGAACGTCCATCGCCAGGCCCACCGAGGTGGCGGGCCGGGTGGTGACGATCTCGCGGGCGTGGATGAGCTTGTGGCGTGCGTCCTCCAACTCGGCGCTCAGGTTCCCCTTGGCGACGACGTTGGTGTCGAGCACCTCCAGGTCGAAGAGGTTGTCCGCCTCATTGAGGATGTCCCGGGCATAGGACAGGAGCTGGAGGCTCCGCGGCGGCGGGGTCGACATCAGGTTGACCGTCATGACGATGCACTCGACGACGCGCTCGGTGTAGTACCAGGAGGGGAGGTCGTTGTGTTCCTGGATGTTCTCGAATGCCTTCGCGGCGTCGTCCCAGAGGCCGGTGCCGATCTCGGCATCGATCCGGCGGACGGCGAGGTGTTCCCAGATCTGGTCGGCCGACTGCACGAGTTGCTCGCGGACGTCACTGTCCAGGACCAGCCTCGCCAGCCGGAGGGTGTTCTTGAGCAGCAGGGGGGCGTAGTCGTTGAGGCGCCAGTACAGGCTGGGGCCACCGCCGACGCCGCGGGTCCCGCCGAGCTGGATCTCCGTGCCTGGCACGTGCAGTTGCAGCGCGAAGTCGCCGCTCGCCGCCCGGCGGGTGACCCGGCCGCGCTGCCCGAGCTCGTCGAGGATGTCGGCGACCCGGCGCAGGTCGACGTTGACCGTCTTGCGGATCTGCAGGTCCTGGATGAGCAACGAGGCGATCAGGAGACTGAAGTGCTCGGACTCCTTGTTGTCGGTGGTCCGCCAGGGAAGGTCCTCCAGCGGCCACCTGGTGCCCTCACCGAAGGTCGCGATCGTCGACCAGTACCGCTGGGTGAGCTCCCACCGGAGCCGGAGCGCGGTCGCCAGCCGCTGCTGGTCCTCGTCGAGCAGGCCCAGCACGGTGGTGCGGCCGGAGAAGAGGTCGGCGATGCCGTCCAGCGCGTTCACGGTGAAGTACAGGAAGGGCGCGCTCTCCGCCACGCCGATGCGCTGCCCCTTCGCGCTCGGCGCGATCTCGACCTTCGGGGCGTCGTCGGCGACGCCCCAGGTCCAGCCGATCTCGAACAGCCGGTTGCGGTTCTCCAGCAGCTCGGGCGGTGCCCCACTGAATCCGAACGTGACGTCGCCGAGGGAGGCTCTGATCTCCTGGAGCGAGATGCGGAGCTCCTCGGCGACCCGCTGGGGTGACCGGGAGGACTGGTTGACCGAGCGCAGGAGGGAACGCCCCTCCTGGGAGTCGGGGGTGAAGACGTTGATGACGAAGCTGCGCAGCAGCCCGACCATCGCCGCGGTCAGCCGCTGGCTCGCGATGGACTCCAGATGCTCGAGCCGCTTGACGAGGTCGGCGTTCTCGGAGGCGTTGAACCCCCGGACGAAGCCGAGGGTGTTCAGCATCAGCGTGACCGCCATGGAGAACGAGTCGACCATGTCGATCTTGAGCTGGTCCGGGGTGGGATCACGTTCCGGATCGTTGCTCTTGAAGTAGCTGCCGCCGGGGAAGGACGGGCCGTCGTCGTCGGTGTAGTGCTCGATGTGCTCGATCAGGGCGTCGACGAGCCGTTGCGGGATATCGATCGCGTCGCCGAGCTCCTTCAGCGCGTCGAGGACGTCGGGGGCCGTCCGGTCCGGCACGTGCAGCCTGAAGTTGGTGAGCTCGGTCGCCGGATACATGATCGTCAGCAGCTGTTCGGCGTCACTGATGGAGTTGCGTTCGTACCTGCCACCCCATTTCCATTTTTCGTCCTGAAGTGAAACCTCAACTACAGAACGCCAAAGGGTAAGGAGTTGCTCCCGCGGCTGAATTCTCATGTGCTCAGCTTTCTCTTGCCGCAAGCCAAGATCATTCCAGTGTACCCCGGACGAATGCGGTCTATACCCGCCCCCAGCCGGAAAAGTTCGTGAATCTCCGCCTCGCCTTTGAGAGACGCCTCTATGTCGGCCTCGCAGACCTTGACTGCCGGGAAAACAACGTCACCCACCCGCCAACCCTCCGAGTTCTCCATGAACGCCACCGCAAAGGGAGCGCCGGGTTTCAGTGCGCTGATGAAGCGAGTAACGGCCGATCTGAACTCGGCCATCTCGGAGGAGATGGATTCGGCCACAAAGAACATCGTGCCGATGTCCCAGCGGTCGGCCGGGAGCTCGAACACCGAACCCTGATGGGTCCGGGAACGTTCCCTGAACGCCCTGCGCGGTCTGCCGAGCGAGGCGTACGCGGGATCCTCCGCCAGCACCGTCCAGAACGGATCCCAGGTCGGCGAGTACTGCTCGATCTCACCATCCAGCCACCCGATGTTCGACAGTGACCAGTCGATCAGTGTGAGGTCCGCACAGAACGGGAGCATGGTCAGCGAGGGATAGAGGTTGGCGCCCGCTCCGACGTCGACACCCCGCAGTCCGTCTCTCCCCGCGAGCTGCTCGACCATGAAGTCGCGGATCTTGGCGACGAACTTCAGGTCATCCTGGTGCAGAGTCACATAGTTCTTTCGGCAGTAGAGCTGCGGATCCAGGTGGTTCCATTCTACGTTCTCGTTCAAACACGAGCCATCTGGCCAGATGTGGTCAGAATAGTTTTCCGCAGACATAAGCCTGACCCCTTCGGCGAACGTCACAGAATCATTGTAGAAAGGTATACGTGATCGCGCATCCTCCAGCAAGACCGCACAGGACCAGAGAGGCGGGCATGGCCGGGATCGAAATTAGGGAACTGCGGGAGCTCCACGACCTGGAGCAGGTCTGCGGCTTGTTCGATCGGATCTGGACCTTCGAGCCGGGTGCCATCGCGATACTCAGGGAGATCATGCGCGGGTACGCTTGCCACGGAAACTATGTGGTCGGCGCCTACCGGGACGGCAGGCTGGTCGGGGCGTCGGTGGCCAACTTCGGTTCGCCGCGGAGCCACGAACTCCAGTCCTACATCACCGGAGCCGTCCTCGGGGAGGGGGTCGGTCTCGCCCTCAAGCGGCACCAGCGGCTCTGGGCCCTCGAGCACGGTATCGAGCGCATCACCTGGACCTTCGACCCGCTGGTCAGCCGGAACGCCCACTTCAACCTGGTCAAACTCGGCGCTCGCGCCGAGCGGTACCTGGAGTCCCACTACGGCCTGATGCCCGACGCGATCAACGCCGGGGACGAGTCGGACCGGCTGCTGGCGGTCTGGCATCTGCGCGGGCCCGACGCGGTGGCCGCAGCCCGCAACGATCCCGTGGTCGTCACCGTTCCGCCCGACGCCGAACCCTACCTCCTCCTCGAGGGGGGTCGTCCCGTGTTGACCTGCACCGAGGCCCGGACGGTGCTCATCCAGGTCCCCGCGGACATCGAGCAACTCAGGCGCACCGACGCCGACAAAGCCCAGGAGTGGCGCAAAGCGGTACGTGAGAGCATCGGCCGGCTGATCGCAGATGGCGGCACCGTCCTCGGCTTCCACGCCAAGTCCAGTTACGTGATCCGCCGGAAGTGATCCTCATTCATCCCCCAGAACGGAGTTGACGGGCACGTGTCAGCTGACCGCCCCCGACCGGCCCTCGCCAGCAGCGCCGTGACCCGTAAGATCATCGGCGCCCTGGTCGCGGGCACCATCGCCCTCCTCGGGTCACTGTTCGCCGACCAGTCCCCCATCTCCGCTCTCATCCTGTCGGTCCTCGTCGGCGGGATCACCCTGCTGACCCAGCTCCTGGTCGACTTCGAGGAACGGCTCCACAGCATCGAGGCACGCCAGTACACCGGGAGCCGCGACGCCGAGGCCGCGCAACTGATCCGGCAGGTCGCCGACTCCGCCCTGGAGGAGGAGCACGTCACCGACCTGCTCAAGAGCCTGGCGAGGTTCAACGGCGACGTCTCCTTCACGGTCAAGGCGTTCGCGGAGCTCGAGATCGCCCGGCTCAGTGAGCTACTGCGCCAGCTCAAGTCGGGCAAGGCCGTCTATGAGGACGGTGAGGACCACGACTGGATCCTCGGCCTCACCACCATCGCCCGGGACACCATCGACGCCACGAGCACGACCTCCGTGGACGGCTACGGGGAGAGTTTCAAGGGCGGTTTCTGGGCCAGCGACCACGGCCAGCGCTACCTCAAGGCTCAGGCCGAGGCGGTGAAGAGGGAGAGCGCGAAGCGGCCCGGCGAGAACATCGTCATCCGCCGACTGTTCATCATGGAGAGATCCGACGACCTCGTCGACCCCGACTTCCTCGCGATCGTCCACTCCCAGACCGCCGTGGACATCAGGGTCCGGGCCCTGCACTACGACCAGGTCCCGCCGATCTTCCTCAGGAGCAGCGTCGACTTCATCCTCTTCGACACCCAGATCGCCTATGAGCTGATCCCCGCCCCCTCCTCCCACCAGCAGCCCGGCTACCTGATGACCCAGCTCCTGACCAAACGCCAGGACGTCACCAACCGCAAGGACCGCTTCGAGACCCTCTGGAACCTGGCCATCCGCGACCTGGACGCGACCCCCTCACCTCCGCTGAACGACCCCGCCTGACCTGACCGGCAACCCCGTCACCCAAGCCTCGGCCCGCCCCGCGGTCAGCCGTAGGTGCCCGCTCGACTACGGCGGAGGAGGCACGCTCACAGCCGGTGGCCATCAAAGGCGGACGACGTCGCCCCGCTGGACCCGACCGGGCCGCAGTACCTGCGCGTAGACCCCGGCGCACGGCTCCGGGTCCCACCCGGGCATCGCGGGGACGCGGTTGTGCTCGGCGAGGACCCGCACGGCTGCGGGGTCGCGCGGCAGGTCGCCGTGGACGAGCGTCGGCACCGCGCAGCGAGGCGTCGAGGCCACCACGCGCAGCGTGAGTTGCGCGCCGATCCGCAGTTCCCGGCCGACCCACGCATGGTCCACAAAGCCCTGACCGGCCGTGTCGATCACGAGGTTGGGACGGTAGCGCTCCACCTCCACAGTTCCTCGCGGGCTCAGGCCGGCCACCCGGTCCAGCGTCGAGGTACTCACCAGATGGACGGGTGCGAAGTCGAAGAACGTGCCCGGCGGGGAACCCGAACCGAACTGCACGACGTCGGCCGGTACCTCGGCGTCCAGTCCGTCCCGCAGCACCTGCTCAGGCTTCGACCGATCCAGCGTGCCCAACGGCGGCGGCGTGCCGGTCAGCGTGACCGGTCGGCCCAAGATCGCCGACAGTGCATCGTCGACGTCGGCATCGGTAGTCCACCGGGCCTTGCCGTCCGGACCCGTGATCCGCACCGCGCCTTCGGTGAGTGTCGCGGCGCAGGCGAGCATCGTCCGCCACAGCCGCGGGTTCTTGGCGCTGACGACCTTGCCGGTCTCCCGGTCGACCACCGCGAGGCGCCGGTCCCCGGCCAGGCCGCGGTCGGTCACCTCGGCGGCGAGGACCCGTTCGCCGAGCATCGACTTGACCGGGTAGCGGCACAGTGCGCCGACCGTCCCCAGCACGTCCTCCACCGGCACCATTCAGGTGGCCGGTTTCGGGTCGCCGTCGGGTGCGGGTTCGCCGAGGAGTTCAGCGGCGACGTTCACCACCCGTTCCCGCCGGTCCCGGGCCTGCCGCCGGAGAAGCTCGAAAGCGGTCGCGGTGTCCATTCCGTGCCGGCCCATGACCAGGCCGATGGCGCGTTCGATCATGACGCGGTGTTTCAGGGCGTACTGGAGCTGGTCCACGATCGTGCTGTGCTCGACCGCGGTCACGGCCACCCCGATGACCTGTTCGATCACCTCGGCGTAGCCGCACAGGGCGCTGACCGCTGCGTCCTCCCATGGGCCGGGCTCGCTCCGGTAGACGTTCAGCGAGCCGACCGGGCCGCCGGCGAGGCGTATCGGCACCCCGAGCACGGCCCGGACCTCGGGATGCAGGCGTTCTCCTACCCTCGGCCACCGGTCGTCGGCGGGCAGGTCCGCGGTCCGCACGGGAGTGTTGTGGAGGAAGGCCTCGATGCAGGGGCCCTGGCCCGCGTGCAGCTGGGCGTCCTCCAGGGTACGGCCGGGTTCGCCGGAGGCCGCGACGTACCGCAGCACGTTCTCCGGATCCTCGATCATCAGCCCGGCGCCGTCACAGGCGAACAGCACCTCCACCGCGCCGACGACCCGTTGCAGGTACCCGGCCAGACCGGGCGAGTCGGACCCTGATCGCAGGGCGGCAAGGCTGGCGTCCAACGCCTCGGCATCAATGTGCACTTCCGACTCCCCGCTGAGATCAGCCATCGCGACTGCGGCCTGGCCCGACGCCCTCGGTGACGGTGCCGATCCTTGGCTGCGGGTGGTGCCAGCCTATGTGGTGATCGCGTCGTAGGCGGCCAGGACGATGCCGAGCCCGCGGGCGTAGCCGTCGTCCCACAGGATCTGGTTCATGACGTAGGACACCGTCATGCGGTGGTCGAGGTCGATGAGTACCAGCGAACCGCCCCAGCCGCCCCATGAGCAGGTGTGGTCCTGCAGCCGGTAGCCCATGCCCCAGCGGATCGGTACGCCCAGAAGACGGTCCTCGCCGCTGTACTGCTCCTCGAAGACGCGCTCGCAACCGCTCTGCGACAGCAGCCGCACGCCCCCGGCGACGCCTCCGCACGCCAGCACCGACTGCACGGCGGCGACCGAGCGGGCGTTACCGAACCCGCCGACCGCGGGAATGCCGGCCCGCCGCCACGCCGGGCTGTTGGCGTCCGACACCCCGACGGGGAATCCCTCCGGCCGGTCGCCCTGGGGCGCGGCGATCAGCGGAGCGACACGGTGGTCGTGCTCGGCGGCCAGCCCGATGTGGAAGTCGGCGCCCAGCGGCTCGGCCACCTCCTCGGCGAAGAACGTGCCGAGATCGCGCCCGGTGACGCGGCGGACGACCTCGCCGACCAGATGGCCGAAGGTGATCGAGTGATATCCGGCCTCCGTGCCCGGCTCCCACTGTGGAGCCTGCGCGGCCAGCCGGGCCGTGGCAGTCGGCCACGCGTACAGGTCCGCGACCGTGATCGGCTCATCCCAGGTCGGCAGGCCCGCGGTATGACCGAGCAGATGCCGGACCAGCACGTCCTGTTTGCCCGCGGCCGCGAACTCGGGCCAATAGCGGGCGACCGGCGCATCCAGGTCGAGCTCGCCGCGATCGGCCAGGATCAGCGCGCACAGTGCCGTCATTGTCTTGGTGGTCGACCAGACACTCGTGATGGTGTCGCGCTCCCACGGGACGGTGCGGGCCGCGTCGACGTACCCGCCCCAGAGGTCGACCACCGGCTCACCGTCCACGAACACCGCAGCCGACGCGCCCACGTCATCGGCGTCCAGCGAGGCCGCCAGCACCTCGGCCACCGTGCCGAACCGGCTCTCGCACGTGCCCTGAATCTCTGCCATAGCGCGCAATGTAACC
>JBDSTJ010000064.1:0-6130 GCA_039928335.1 Streptosporangiaceae bacterium
GTCGTCACCGACTACGTCGGCCTCGGCGCGACCGACCGGCTGCACACCTACGTCAACCGCCTCGACGAGGCGCACGCCCTGCTGGACGCGGCACGCGCCGCGCACACCGTCCCGGGGGCGTCGGTCACTGCGGCCTCCCGCGTCGGCCTGTACGGCTACAGCCAGGGCGGCGGAGCCAGCGCCGCGGCCGCCGAGCTCCAGCCCTCCTACGCCCCGGACGTCAAGGTGGCCGGCACCTACGCCGGTGCGCCGCCCGCCGACCTGGCCTCGGTGACCAAAGGCATCGACGGCAGCGCCCTGGCCGGCGCGCTGGGCTGGTCGGTCAACGGCTTCGCCCAGTCCGACCCCGCCCTGCGTAACGTCGTCGACAACAACATCAATGCCGTCGGCAGGGCCGCACTCCAGAACCTGTCCACCATGTGCGTGGGCGACGCGATCCTCACCTACCCGTTCACCTCGAGCACGAAGTGGACGAACAACGGCACGTCCCTGTCCGACATCATCGCGGCCGACCCCCAGGCCAAGGCCGTCCTGGACAGGCAGCGCATCGGCAAGCTCAAGCCCGTGGGCCCGGTCCGCCTCGCGACCGGCCTCCACGACGACATCGTGCCGCACGCCCAGGCACGCCAGCTGGCCGTGGACTGGTGCAACAAGGGCGGCAACGTCACCTACGTGCCCGTCAAGCTGGACAACCTCGGTGACAAGATCCTCCTGAACCACCTGGTGCCCCTCATCACCGACCAGGCCGACGCGGTGTCCTGGCTGACCGACCGCCTCGCCGGCAAGGCCACTCCCAACAACTGCTGGACGATGGTCTTCCAGCCCTGACCGCCACCACGTCTCCACGCCCCACGCCTCCACGCCCCACGCCTCCACAGAAGCAAGCGCTTACTTGCTATCGTGTCGACCATGGAACCAGCACTGGCGGGAGTACCGGGTCGGGTGATCGAGCCGTGGACCGCTCTGGAGCGGTTCGGCGGGCGGGCCGAGGTCTTCCTCGACGCGATGCGCTGGGGTGACCCCCTCGCCGACGCCGTGGTGGCCGATCTCGTCGAACTGGGACGTGGCCAAGGAATGCGCATGGTCCGCGCGGCCCTGGCCGACGGGATCGAGACGGTCCCCGACGCCCCGGACTCCGTCGTCGCCCTGTTCGCGGCCCTCGACCGGACACCGGACTGGGTCGATCGGGACCGGCTCGACCTGGCCGCACACGCCTACTGCAGGCACCCCGTGACCATCCTGCTCGCCCTCAGCACCGCCTCCCTGGTCGGCAGCTACGTCAACGGCGCGGCCGTCGAGCCCCTCGCCCGCACTCGCCGCTTCACCGACCAGGGCGCCGTCCGCGGCTTTGAGACCGCGAACTGGGTCTGGGCGACCGCACGCCCCGGCGGCCTCGACCGTTTCGCCCCCGGCTTCGCCGCCACCGTCCGGGTCCGGCTCATCCACGCCTTCGTCCGGCACCACATCCTCACCGGCGCGGACTGGGACGCCGGCGAACTCGGCCACCCGATCAACCAGGCCGATACCGCCTACACCCTCATCGAGTTCAGCCTGATCCCGCTGCGCGTCATGCACGCGTTCGGCATCCGCCACACCCCCGCGGAGCGCGACGCCGTCTTCCACCTGTTCCGGTACGTCGGCCACCTCATGGGCGTCGACGAGCGGATCCTGCCGGAGACCGAAGCCGACTTCGTCGAGGTCGAGCAGCTCTACCACCACACCGGCAGCGCCCCCAGCCCCTACAGCGTGGAGCTGGTCGCCGAACTGCTCAACACGATCCTCCCCGACAACCTGGCCGACCCCGCAGGGCGGCTGGCCCCCCTGGTCCGCCGAATCGCCCGTCCCATGGGCCACGGCCTGGCCCGCCGCTTCGCCGGCGACCGCACGGCGGACCTGCTGAGCGTCGCCGACAACGCCTGGAAGTACCTGCCGACGGTCCTGTCCCCCGCGGTGCGGGCGTTCAACGGCCTGCAGCGCGCCATCCCCGGCGAACTCGACCGCAAGCTGACCCGGTCCCTGCGCTTCGTCGACGAGTCCACTGCGGACGCCGCAACCCGCCTGGGCATAGGACACGACCTCGTCGACGCCGCCCCCGACCACCCGGACCCAACGACCTGATCGCGAACGCCGTGACTCCCTCGTTCTGAGCGGGCGTTCCGTTCCGGTGGGCAGGGTGGTGTGGGGCGGCGGGCGTGCGAGAATCGGGTTGTTATGGATCTTGATGTGGTGGTCGGCGGGGGCATGGTCGCGATTCCCGGTGGGGAGATCGGACTGCGGGATGAAGGCACCGAGGTGGCGGCCTTTCGGCTGGCGGCATGTGCCGTGACCTGGGAATTGTTTCGGGATGTTCTCGGCGAGGCCCCCGGGGAGTCGACGGGGCCGCGCACCCCGGTGACCGACGTCTCCTGGCAGGACGCCGTCCGGTTCTGCAATCAGCTTTCGCGAGCGACGGGGCGTCGGCCGTGCTACTCGGGCGGCGACGACGTTGACGGACTGGACGTGGTCTGCGACTGGGACGCCGACGGCTACCGGCTGCCTTCCGAGGCGGAGTGGGAGTACGCGTGCAGGGCCGGGGACTCAGGTGTCCGCTACGGCGCGCTGGACGAGATCGCCTGGTATCGGACGAACTCCGGCGGCCGGGTCCACCAGGTCGGGACGAAGGAACCGAACGCGTGGGGCCTCTACGACATGATCGGCAACGTGTGGGAGTGGTGCTGGGACGTCTACGACCCTGACGTCTACGGCCCATACCGTGTCTTCCGCGGCGGTGGAGCGCACGACCGGTCCTGGGGATGCCAGGCCTCATCCCGGCGCAAGAGCCACCCGACCTTTCACATCGACGACCTGGGATTCCGGCTCGCCCGCTCACTCTGAGCGCCGCTCGACCGACCCGGGACCCCGACCCGGGACCCCGGCCCGGGCGGTGACGAGCCAGGCGCGGGAGTCGAACCAGACGCCGTCGTCGTTCAGGTGTGCGGTGAGGGCCTGGCGCAGGCGCTCGTCCGCGCGGGTCGAGGCGGCGGGATCCAGGCTCTTCAAGATGTTCTTGGTGCAGGTGAAGCCGTGGATCCAGGTGAGGGCCGCGGGCACGTCCGGGCCGTAGTAGACCGGTTCTCCGACGTCGGTGAAGGCCACGTCGGCGAATCCGGCGGTGTGCAGGATCTCCGTCACGGTGGGTGGGTCGGCCAGGGAGAACGGATCCGGTCCCCCCGCAGGCCCGTTGGCCGTGTCGAGGGCCGTGTCGAGGGCTTGCTGGAGGGCGACGTCCCACTCGTTGTGCTCGGGCGCCTGCCAGACCATCATCACCAGGCGCCCGGCAGGCCGCAGCGTCCGCCTGATGTTGGCGAACGCTGCGGCGGGGTCGTTGAAGAACATCGTGCCGAACCTGCTGATTGCCAGGTCGAAGCGCTCGGCGGGGAAGGGGTGGACCTGAGCGTCGGCGTGCTCGAAGGTGACGTTGCGGAGTCCTTCCGACCGGGCCAGTTCACGGGCGCATTCGATCCCCGGCGCCGAGACGTCGACACCGTATGCGCTCCCCGCACGGGCTGTGCCTGCGGCCTGCCGGGTCGTCTGCCCGGTCCCACAGCCGAGGTCGAGGACATGGTCGTGGAGCCGTACGCCGGCCGCCCGGCGCAGTACCTCGTTGTGCCGCCGCAGCTCGGCGTCGTAGCCGCCGGTGGCGGGTGTGTGTCCGGCTGCGGCGGGTGGCATCGCGGGCCCCTCACAGGGTGTCGAGATCCTGAGACTTCAGGCTATTTTGCGGCGGTAGGCGGCCATGGCGACAGCGTAGGCGACGATCAGAACGGCACCGCACCAGATGAGGGCGATCCAAATGTCGCCGCCGACCGGCTGCTGTTCCAGCAGGGCTCTGATCGTGTTGACGATGGAGGTGACCGGCTGGTTCTCCGCGAAGGCCCGCACCGGGCCGGGCATCGTGTCGGTGGGGACGAACGCCGAGCTCACGAAGGGCAGAAAGATGATCGGATAGGAGAAGGCGGTCGCTCCGTCGGTGGAGGACGCCGACAGCCCGGCGATGACCGCGACCCAGGTCAGGGCGAGCGTGAACAGCAGGAGGATTGCGGCCACGGCGAGCCACGCCGGCACCCCCGCCGACGAGCGGAAGCCCATGACGAGCCCGACCAGAACGATGATCACCACGGAGATCGCGTTGGACACCAGCGAGGTCAGCACGTGTCCCCACAGCACGGACGAACGGGCGATCGGCATGGAGTTGAATCTCTCGAAGATGCCGCTCTGCAGGTCGTTGAACAGCCGGAAGGCGGTGTAGGAGATGCCGCTGGCGATCGCGATGAGCAGGATGCCGGGCATCAGATAGTTGACATAGTTGTCGGTGCCGGCCTGGATCGCGCCGCCGAACACGTAGACGAACAGCAGCATGAACGCGATCGGCATGACCGTGACCGTGATGATGGTGTCCACACTGCGGGTGACGTGCCGTATGGAGCGCCCGAGCATCACTGCGGTGCCGCTGAGGACGGGCGTGGTCATCGCTGCTCCTTCTGGTGGCTTCCGATGATCGCCAAAAAGATCTCCTCCAGGGTGGGCTGCCGTTCCACGTACTCCACTTTCGCGGACGGGAGCAGTCGTCTCAGTTCTGCCAGGGTGCCGGACACGATGATCGTGCCCTCGTGCAGGATCGCGATCCGGTCGGCGAGCTTCTCGGCCTCCTCCAGGTACTGGGTGGTGAGAAGCACCGTCGTGCCGCTGTCCGCGAGTTTCTTGATCACCTGCCACACCTCGAGGCGGCCCTCCGGGTCGAGTCCAGTGGTCGGCTCATCGAGGAAAATGATCGGCGGGTCGCCGAGGAGGCTCATGGCGATGTCGAGGCGGCGGCGCATTCCGCCCGAGTAGGTCGCCACCCTGCGACCGGCCGCATCGGCGAGCCCGAAGCGCGCGAGCAGGTCCTCCGCGACCCGGCGGGGGTTCTCCACCTGCCGCAGCCTGGCGATCATGACCAGGTTCTCCCGGCCGGTGAGGATCTCGTCCACCGCCGCGAACTGGCCGGTCAGGCTGATCGATTCCCGCACCCGCGCCGGCTGGGACAGCACGTCGAATCCGTTGACGCCCGCCGTGCCGCCATCCGGCTTGAGCAGGGTGGCGAGGATCCGCACGATCGTGGTCTTGCCGGCGCCGTTGGAGCCGAGCAACGCGAAGATGCTTCCGCCGGCCACGTCGAAGTCCACGCCCTTGAGCACCTGCAACTTCTGGTACGACTTCTGCAATCCGCGGACCCGGATCGCCACACTCCTGTCCTCCACCGCTTCTTCGACCGTCCGTTCCACCGTCTTTTCCACCGTCCGTTCCACCGTCGCTTCCATGCTTCTTGCCGCCTATTCCACGGTCACGTTCGACAGGTCAGCGCCAAGGCTCTTGAGCCCGACGTAGGTCAGTTTGTCCATTCGCGCCCCGCCGAAGACCACCGTGCGGAGGGCGGCGCGGTACTTCCTGCTCCAGGCGCGGAAGGACACGTCGCGCAGCGTCGCACCTCGGAACGTGACGCCTTTGAGTGCCGCCCGGTCGAACCGCACGCTGGTCAGGGCCGACCCGTCCAGGCTCAGACCGCGCAGATCGGAGTAGGAGAAGTCAGCCCCGGTGAAGGTGCAGTTCTCGAAGACGGTGCGCCTCAGGTCGGTCTTGCGGAGCGCGACGTCCGTGAGCGCGACTTCGACGAACCGGGTCTCGGCGAGTCCCGACATGCTGAAGTCAGTTCGCACCAGGACGGCCCGGTGGAAACTGGCGCGTGCCAACTCAATCGCCGACATGTTCACATCGGTCAGAGTGGCGCCGTCGAAGTTCGCATCCGCGACATCGCTGCTCCGGAACGAACTGCCGGTGAGGTCGGCGTGGGAGAAGTCGGAGCCGCGCAGCGCACTCGCCTCGAACTTCCCGTTCCGTATCACCACGCCCGCGAAATCACTTCCCGCCAGAGCGCTCGCATCGAATCTCGTCACCATCTGACGCTCGAGCACCCGGGAGAGGTTGGAGACCTCCTGCACCGTCTGCTCGATATCGCCGATGCTGTCGATGGTCAGCTCGAACGCCTCAGCCTCGTCCTTGCCCTCGGCGCGCAGCTCACGGAACCGCTCCTGCAGGTCCGCAAGCAGATCCA
>JBDSTJ010000065.1:0-5027 GCA_039928335.1 Streptosporangiaceae bacterium
ACCATGCTCATTGCCTCAAAGAAATCCTCAACGAGGATCATGCAAGACAGAACCGAAGTCCTGCCCTATTTGGCACTGACTTTTAGCACGCTGTTGAGTTCTCAAGAAACGGACCCGCACCGCTTACTCACCCTTGCGGGCTTTCTCCGTTGCGGTGTCTTCAACTTAGCAGACCGTGTCGGTCTGTCAAATTCGAGCTCTTCCCAAGCCATTCATGTGGGGAAATGCAGCAGCAAGGCTCACATTTTCCTCAGGGGCTTGGTTCGATCAGCTTAAACCACACGGGCGTGAGCCTGTACTGGTTTTCGGCAAACCGGGGTGGCACCCGGGGCCGTCCGCCCAGCCTGTCGGCCTGACGTCCTCTCGGGGCTTGACGATATTACGGCCGGTCCCTGGCATCGTCAAATCGGGGCAGCCGCAGGGTGGCGCGCGCCACAGGAGTTCAGTACCGTCTCCTGATCAACCTGGTGAACACGGACAGATAGGGCGATTCATGACGGCTCTTACTGTCGCCGGCCGCCTGGATCAGGCCAGGACCAGCCGATTCGTCATCGCGGGCGCGGTCGCCCCTGCCCTGCAGAGCGTGCGGGGCTGCCGATTCAGGGCACTGCCCGGCCTCATTGAAGTCCATGCCGATCCGGCCGGGTTCCGCCCCCTCCAGGACACCAATGGCCGCAGCCTTCACCTGCACGGTGGTGCCGCCCTTTTCAACCTGCGGCTGGCCGCCGCGCAGATCGGGATCGAGCCGGTCGTGCGGCTCATGCCCGACCGGCATCACCCGACCCTGCTGGCCTCGGTCCGCCTGGCCGGCCCACACAAGGTCGTCCGCTCGGAACGCCTTCTCTATGCCGCGAGTCTCCGCCCGCTCCCGGCCAGGCAGCCCTACGGCGACCAGCGGCCGCCGCTGCCGGTGCTCAACGAGCTGATCGAAGTCGCGCGGCTGGAGGGAGTCGCGCTGCACTGCCTCCCGCAGAGCGGTGGCCCGCAGGCAGCCGTGCTCACAACCCGTGGAGACTCCCCAGCCGAGTGGTTGCGCGCAGGTCAGGCACTGCAGAGCGTGCTGCTCTCCAGTGCCGTACGAGCGGTGTCGACGTCATTTCTGCATGAGGTGGTCACACTTCCCGGTGCCCGGGAGGCCATGCAGCCAGGTGAAATACCGCAGGTCGTGCTTCAACTCGCCAGAACCGGGTTGTAGGAGGAGACGTTCACGGAGGCACTCGTCTCAATACGGGTGCCGAGGGCGGCGATCCGTTCGGTGAGTACAGCAGGAGACAGATGCCGGGCACTGGGCCCCATCCCGACCAGGGTCATCACCTCGCCGGGGGTGAGGGCCAGCGGGATCTCCAGCACCTCACGTTCGGCGAGGGTGAACGCGCCGCTGAGGGAGTCGGCCACTCTGGACTCCTTGCGTGCGTCCACCGAGACCAGGCCCAGCCGCTGCACGAGCGAGGCCAGGTGACCGGGGGTCGGGGTCACCACGACCACGGTCCCGGAGCCGGTCACGACCCGGCGGAACTCCGGTCCGTTCCGCGGCGCGAACACGTTCAGGACCACGTCGGCGACCGCGCTGCGCACGGGGAGGTCCTGCCAGAGGTCCGCGACGACGACGCCGATGCGCGAGTGGGCCCGTACGGCCCGGCGGGCGGCGAACTTCGAGATGTCCAGGGCCAGACCGACCTCGCACGCCCCCATGGCCGCGGCCAGGTAGTGACCCGTACCGGCTCCGGCGTCCACCACTGTCCCGTGGCACCGGTCGGCGATCGCGGCCGTCAGCGGCGCGTAGTGCCCGGCGCCGAGGAAGTCTGACCTGGCCTGGACCATGTCCGCAGTGTCGGCCGTCCCGGGTTTGGCGTTCCCGGCGAGCAGGTTCACGTAGCCCTGGCGCGCGATGTCGAAGGAATGCCCGTGCGGGCAGCGCAGGGAGCCGTCGGCGAACCGGAGGGCCCCGGCGCACAGCGGGCAGGCGAGCAGGTCGACGACATCGGTGAGCACCCTCACGAGGGTAGGGTCACCGGCCGGGTTCGTGGGGCAGTGGCCTGCGGTGCATCGGCGTCGGGTCGCCGCCGCCGGGCAGGTGGAAGCTCATCCGCAGCACGCCGTTCTCGTAACGGGTGCTGAGGCTGGTGCTGTCGGCGTCGTCGGGCAGCCGCAGCACCCGGCGGAACAGACCATAGGAGATGTCGGTCCGCTCCTGCCGAAGCCGGAAGTCCTCACGCCGGATCGCCTTGATCTCGAGCTGCCCGCGGTCGACGGAAACATCGATGTCCCGGGCCGGGTCGATCCCGGGCAGGTCTGCCCGGACGACGTACTCGCCGTTCTCGACGAAGTTCTCGGTACGGATCGGGTTGCCGGCCTGACGGAGCCGGGCGACCGAGGGAAGATCGCCGAACCGCCGCAGTATCCGACGCAGGGGTCGGTTGTTCTCCGAAGTCATGTGCAAGCCTTCCAGGACAGGGGGCTACGCTCTCCATCCGACTCCGCGTGCCGACCCGGGTCCAGGCTGTGACGGAGGCCGCAATCGGTCAGGACTCCGCGAGCCGCTTCTTCACGTCGGCCATGTCCAGGGCGCGGACCTGTTCGATGATGTCCTCAAGCGCCTTCTCGGGCAGTGCGCCGGGCTGGGCGTAGACGATGACGCCGTCACGGACGGCCATGATCGTGGGGATCGACTGGACGGCGAAGCGGGCCTGGAGGCCGCCCTGCTCCTCGGTGTCGACCTTACCGAAGGTGATGTCGGGGTGCTTCTCGGAGAGCTTCTCATATACCGGGGCGAACCGGACGCACGGGCCGCACCACGAGGCCCAGAAGTCGACGAGCACGATGCCCTCGCCCTGGGCGACCTGGTCGAAGGTGTCGTCCGTCAGTGTGACCGTCGCCATGGTGCGGTTCCCCTCATCTGTGCGTATTGGAATCCCCAGGATTGGGCACCCCGTAGAGCAGCGGGCCGGTGACCGGTATTCCCTCACCGATCCGGGAATCACAGAGCGGTAATTATCGTTGCCTCAGTAGGGAAACGTGCAACTGGAGAAGGGTCAGGATGGCTGCAACCCGTCGGACCAGCGGCGCCATGAGGGAAACCCCCGACAAGGATCTCGTCGGCGCCTATCTTGATCGAATCGGGCGTCGGCCTCTGCTCGACGCGGTCGAGGAGGTCGAACTCGCCAAGGCGATCGAGGCCGGACTTTTCGCCCGGCAACTCCTCGACGGCCCCGTGCTGCCCTCCGACGTGAAGCACGGGGAGCTTGAGGAGATCGCAGAAGCGGGCCTCGTGGCCAAACAGCGTTTCGTCGAGGCGAACCTCCGTCTCGTCGTGTCGATCGCCCGTAAGTATCCTACCGAAGCCCTGCCTCTGATCGACTTGATCCAGGAGGGCAATCTCGGCCTGATGCGGGCCGTGGAGAAATTCGACTACCAGCGCGGCTACAAGTTCTCCACCTATGCCACCTGGTGGATCCGGCAGGCGATCGGACGTGGGCTGAGTCACACCGCCCGTGCGATCAGGTTGCCCGTCCACGTGGAGGAGGAGCTGTCGCGGCTGCGCCGGGCCGAGCGGACGCTCGGTCGGGAGCTGGGCCGTGATCCACACCGGGACGAGCTCGCCGAGACCCTGGAGACCACCCCCGAGCATGTCGACCAGCTTCTGCGCTGGCGGCGTGATCCGGCGAGCCTGGACGCCTCCGTGGATGAGGAGGGGGAGACCCCGATGGGGACACTGCTGCAGGACCCCGACGCCATCACCCCCGAGGTCGAGGTCGTCGCGGCCGACGATCTGCAGGGGCTGGCCAGGATGCTGGAGCGGCTTCCGGTCAGGGAACAGGCGATCCTGCGGGCCAGGTTCGGGATGGACAACGGAGAGCCCCAGTCCTACGCCCAGATCGGCACGGCCTACGGGCTCAGCCACAACCGGGTCCGGCAGATCACCGACCGTTCACTGCGCCGGCTGCGGCAGTTGGTGCTCGAGGGAACCCGCGATGACGGGCTCCACCACGGGTCCGAGGCGGGCAAGACGGCGGCTGCCGCCTGACGGTGACGGCCGGTCGCGCCGTGGCTTAGTGTCAGTGTTCGTGACCAGCACGCAGAACGAACTTGACGACCTTGATTCCTGGCGCGCACTCGAGGCGGCGCAGCAGCCCGAGTGGGCCGACCCCGCGGAGTTGCGGGCGGTCACCGCAGAGCTGTCCAGGCAGCCGCCGCTGGTCTTCGCCGGCGAGTGCGACCAGCTCAAGGATCGGCTGGCGGCCGTCGCCCTCGGCGAGGCCTTCGTCCTGCAGGGCGGCGACTGCGCCGAAACCTTCGGTGGCTCCGGCGCAGACGCCGTCCGCAACAAGATCAAAACCCTGCTGCAGATGGCCGTGGTCCTGACCCACGCCGGCAGCGTGCCGGTCGTCAAGATCGGCCGGATGGCGGGGCAGTTCGCCAAGCCGAGGTCCAAGCCGACCGAGACCCGGGACGGCGTGACCCTCCCCGCCTACCGCGGTGACGCGGTCAACGGCTATGAATTCACCCCCGAGAGCCGCCGGAACGACGCGAACCGGCTGATGAAGGCCTACTACTCCTCGGCGCTGACCCTGAACCTCACCCGGGCCTTCACCAAGGGCGGCTACGCCGACCTGCGGCAGGTCCACTCCTGGAACCAGGATTTCGTGGCCGCAAGCCCCGCCGGGCGACGTTACGAGGAGGTCGCGGGCGAGATCGACCGGGCGCTGGCGTTCATGCGCGCCTGCGGGGCCGACCCGGAGGAGTTCGCCGGGGTGGAGTTCTACTCCAGTCACGAGGCGCTGCTGCTCGACTACGAGCGGGCCCTGACCCGGACGGACTCCCGGACCGGCCTGCCCTACGACGTCTCGGCGCACTTCCTGTGGATCGGTGAGCGGACCCGGCAGCTCGACGGCGCCCACGTGGAGTTCCTCAGCAAGATCCAGAACCCGATCGGGGTGAAGCTCGGCCCGACGACGTCTGCGGACGACGTGCTCGCGTTGATCGACAAACTCAACCCGCTGGGCGAGCCCGGCCGGCTGACCTTCATC
>JBDSTJ010000066.1:0-7778 GCA_039928335.1 Streptosporangiaceae bacterium
CGTGAGAAGTGCCTTTGCTCTGGCGCGGAACGGACCTTAGACAAGCCCTATCCTCCCAGCTCAAAGGCACTTCTCTCATGAAAACGATCAGACCGGCACCCGCCCCGGTGAAAGCGCGAGGCTAGCCCGGCTTGCATCACGAGAGCAAAAATGCAGCGGAGCGGTACCTCAGCGTGGCGGGTCACCTGGATGAGCCGGCCGGTCAGGAACCAGTGCGGCCGGCGACCGAGGCGGGCAGGGGGACCGCCGCGGGCAGTGCCCCGACCGCGCCCGAGGGCGCCGAACCCCGGTCCTCCTGGCCGGTGGCCTTCTGGAAGGCGTCCAGGCTGGTGAAGGTCTGGGGGTCGCCCGCACCACGCGACCAGATGACCAGCCAGTTCGGGGTCCTGTCCGGCCGGTAGTAGACGTTGCCGTCCACCTCGAGGTTCATCTGGGCGGCGGACCGCTCGTGGGAGTAGTCCTCGACGCACAGCACGCAGGTCGCGCCCGCCTTCGGGGCCCCGAGCACGTTGTTGCCGATCCGGATGTGGCCGACCAGCCAGGTCATCGTCGGGTCGGGCAGCTTCTGCCGGGGGTCGTGGCCGGGGTCGCTGAGCCGCGCACCGCGCCGGTTGTCCTGGACCAGGTTGAGGGTCCGGCCGTTGCCGGTGATCACGTTGTTCCAGATCTCCGCGCCGGCGCTGTCGTTGACCCGCAGGCCGTCGCCACCGTTGCCGGTGATCACGTTGTCGGCGAACACGGCCTTGGCCGAGATCTCCCAGGAGATGCCGTGGTGGCTGTTGTTCCTGATGTCGTTGCCGGTCACGGTCGAGTCGTAGACCGACTCGTCCAGCCAGACGCCCTTGCCGGCGTTGCCCGAGGCGACGCTGTCGACGATCGCGACCCCGCGCAGCCGGGTGACCTTGATCCCGCCGGAGACCGGCGAGGAGTTGAACCGCTCAATGTTGTTGTCCTCGGCCCGGACCGACAGCAACTGCAGGTCGTCGGCGTAGTTGGCGTGGATGCCGAGCATGCCCGCCCTGCGGACCGTCACGTCGCGGACGGTCACGTGCGCGGCCAGGGCGCTGAGACCGGTGGTGGCGACGTCGGCGATCAGTACGTTCTCCACGGTCGAGTCCCGGCCGGTGATCTTCACGGTGCCCAGGCCGGGGACGGGGGTGGCGTAGCGCCGCACGCCCACGCCGCGCAGGACCGAGCCGGGGGCCCTGAGGTTGACGCCCTCGGCCAGGTCGCTTGCCCGCACCTCGCGCCCGGCGGGGTTCTCGCCCACGTACAGGCGTTCGCCGGCGTAGTCGGCGTAGAACGTCGCGCCCTTGACCTCGCCGACCGAGCCCACCTGCTTGAGCTGCCTGCCGTCGAGGAACACCAGGTCGGGGTGGGCGGCCAGCGGGAAGCTCGGATTGAGGAACTTCCAGGCCGCCGCGGTGCCGTCGGCCGCGCCCACGGCGTAGGTGGGGCTGTGGTCGAACCGGGCGGTCCAGCCGTCGTGGACCCAGGCGGAGCCCTCGGCGCGCCAGCCCGAGACCTGCACGCTGCCGTCGAGCCAGACCTCCTCGCCCGGGTAGGCCTGGACGGTCAGGGACTTGCTCGCGGGGACGGTCACGGTCTCGTGGTAGACGCCGGCCCGCAGCACGACGGTGCCGCCCGCCGGAGCCACCGAGACGGCCCTGGCGATCGTATGGACCGGGGCCTCGACGCTGCCGGCCGCGCCGTCGTCGCCCGAGGTGGCGACGACCACAGCCCGGGCGGGGATGGCATAGCGGGTGGAACCGACCGGGGCGGAGCCCGCCTTGGCGCTCCTGCGGCCGCCGGCCGGGACCGAGGGCGTGGTGGGGGTCACCGTGGGGGTCGCCGTGGGCTTGGGGGTCGCGCTCGCGGTGGGCGTGGGCGTCGTGGTGGGCGTGGGAGTCGTGGCGGCCGGGACCGAGGGGGTCACGATGACGGGGGGCTCGCCGGGGGCGGCTTCGGCGGCGTCCGCCGAGAACGAGCCGACCTCCAGGGTTCCGGCCGTGCCGGACCGGGACAGGTAGCTCCACAGGCCGAGGGTGCCCCTGCCGGTGAGCCGCTGGGCCGAGGTGTCCACTGCCCCGTGCTGCCAGCTGCTCGGCGGAACGACGTCGCTCAGCCAGGCCTTGCTCATCAGCGACACCTTGTCGGTGCCGGCGATCTGGGCCTGGAGCACGAGCCTGCGGCCGGGTCCGAGCCGGATCGGCAGCTGGGTCTCGCCGCCGAGGAACGTCTCGCCGCCGGCGCCGGCGCGGGAGAAGGACAGCCGGACGGTCCCGCCGGGCAGCACCCGGACCTTGGCGCGGTAGGAGCCCTGGGCCCCGCTGCGCAGCACGACGCCGAAGTAGACGTCGCCGCCGACGGGGTTGTCGGGCAGGGCGAAGCTGACCCGGGCGTCGACGTCGGCGGCCGACACCGAGGTCAGCTGGGCGTTCATCGAGGCGCCGGGTGCGGCCAGGACGAGCTTGCCCGTCCCGCCGGACACCGAGGCGTGCGCGGGGTCGTTGAGGGTGTACCTACCGCCCTTGCCGGCCGAGTCCCAGCCCTTGGCGACCGTCCGGGTGAAGTCGTCGGACACCACCTGGGTTCCGCCGCCGACGCTGATGAAGTCGCGAACCGGGGCCTGGGTGAGGGCGGCCGCGCCCAGGGCGGTGACCCCGGCGACGGAGACGATCGCGGTGGTCCGGAAGCCGCGCCGGATCCGGCGCACCGCGCGGCGGCGGCTCCTGCTGGGGCCGGGGCGGTCGCCGTCCCGGAAACCGGGGTGGGCGTCCTCCCACCAGAGCGGGCCCTCATCAGGAGTGGAGCCCTCTGGTTCGCGCGTCCTGCCAGACATGGCGCCGACCCTTTACGAAGTTGCCTACTCGGTGGGCGTTTTGTCACCCAGAGGTCCCATCTGGAACATCTGGCAGATACCGTACCGTTATGTCACCCTTGGGCAAAGCCCTAGGGCCTCAGACTTCCCACCCATTCGGCGATCTTGTACCCGGTCCCGAACTTGATCCGGAGCGCGACCTTCTTGTACTCCTGCACCGGAATCGCGAAGGCGTACCCCGCCGACCTGGTGCCCTGGGGCGCCACCTCGCCGTAGATGTCGTTGAGATCCGCGTAGTAGGTCGGCTTGGCCGACCTGTGCTCTCCGTAGAGCGCGGTCACCAGGGTCCGGTTGAGATCCAGCGGCTTGGCCGAGCCGTTGTCGAACCGCACCGTGAAGATCGCGAGCACCTGGCCCTGGATAATCCCGGGGCCCTTGTCGGGGACCTTCACCCGCTTGACATCAGTGATCGACACCGACACCTGGTCCGGATAGGTGACCTTCTTCTGCATCGAGGAGGAGACCTTGAGGTCCTTCGCCCCCGGGACTTCGGTCACCGAGGTGCCCGGCGGCAGGTCGGTCGGTGGCAGGTCGGTCGGCTGCGCGGGCGCGGTCCGCACGGCGGCGGGGGCCTTCGCCTTGTCGGTGGAGGCGGTGGAGGCGGTGGAGTCGGTGGACTCACCGGAGCCGCTGGAGCACCCAGCCAGGGCCAGCGCGCAGATCGCACCGAGCGCGACCGTCCGTACCAAGATCATGAGATGCCACTTCCCGCTATGAGACCGCGCAGCGCCGTGCTCGAGGTGTGTGGGGTGTACGGAAAGTACACGACCCCTACCCCTACTGCGCCCAGGTCGCGCTCCAGCCGGTCGCCCTTGGGGGTGCCCTTCCAGTCGTCGCCCTTGAACAGCACGTCGAAGCCGAGCCGCTGCCACATGAGGAACTTGTCGCTCGAGAGGTCCACCACGACCTCGTCCACGCAGGCGATGCTGCCGACGATGTCCATCCGCTCCTCCAGCGGGACGACCGCCGGGTGGCCCTTGGCCCCCAGCAGGACCTCGTCGGTGACGACCCCCGCGATCAGCCGGTCGCAGCCCAGAGCCGCCCGGCGCAGGATGTTGAGGTGCCCGATGTGGAACAGGTCGAAGGCACCCGGCACGTAGCCGACCACGGGCTTCATGCCGCCACCAGGGGACGGTCCAGGGCCGAGATGTCCTTGAACCACTTGACCAGGGCGGCCAGCAGAAACAGGGCGTTGGCGGCGAAGAAGAATCCGTACACCGGCTCGAAGATCTTCGGCGCGCCGAGCAGCAGGAACGCCACGCACAGGAAGCCGTAGTCGGTGGGGATCACCAGCAGCGAGCGCAGCGCCGAGGCGGGTGCAGGCGGGGCTGGGGGTAGTCCGGAGGCGGCCTGGTGCGCCCGGCGCAGCTGGTCGTTGAGGATCATGGCGAAGAACAGCACGGCCGCCACGACGCCGAACCCGAGCGGGATGAGCAGCCGCCAGGACTGCTCGGGCTCGAAGAACCTGAAGTAGGAGACCAGCACCGCTGCGTGCAGGCTGGAGATCTTGGCCGAGTCGACGATGTGGTCCAGCCACTCACCGGACTTCGAACCGCCGCCGCGCAGCCGGGCCAACTGGCCGTCGGCCGCGTCCAGGGCGTAGCCCAGCACCAGGCAGAGGCAGACCCCGACGGCCATCGCCCAGCCGGGCCGCACCAGTGCGATCAGTGCGATTCCGGCGAAGGAGAAAGTGCCGCTGAGGGCGGTGACCTGGTGGGGCGTACGCCCCAGGGCGAAGGCCGACGCGGCGAGGACCCGGCCCAGTTTCCGGTTCACATAACGGGAATAGGCGGGTGCGCCCTTGCTGGACTTCTGCGCCGAGGCCAGGTCGCGCAACGCCGTGCTGAAGACGCTCATGCCGCGGCGGTCCTCGGCCTCGAAAGTGCGGCGCGCACCCTGGGACTCGCCGTCGCGCGCAGTCCGGTGAGGGTGATGACTGTCACACCCAGTTCGGCGGGCAGATCGACCGGCTGTCCAGCCGGCACCACGATCACCGAGAACCCCAGCCTGGCGTGGGCCTGGGCGAGGTCCCAGCTGTCCAGCTCGGTCACCTCGTCCACATACCGGACATTGCGCAAGATCTCGGCCCGCTCCGGGAAAGGCATGTAGCACCCGCGCAGGTCGTCTCCACCGACTCCGGCGACGAGATGGTCACAGTGCTCCCGCGCCTGCCGCAGAAGATCCAGATCACCCACATGGAAGAGATCGAAATACCCCGGTACGAAACCGATCACCCGCGCCACTGTGCCCCCATCCACCTCGTTAGGCGCAAGAGTATGTCAATCTACGCACTACAGGAAAGTGACGACATTTAGGGCTAGACGACCATAACGGTCATGTTTCAGTAAATGACGGTCTATTTACCCCAAATCACCAGCTAACATCACACAGCTGGTGTTACGGGTGGGGCCTGACGAGGGAAGTGCACGTTGAGACAGTGGGTCGACTCCAGAAGGCTCCTCGCCGTGGCGGTGGGGCTGTCCATGGCCCTCGCCGGGACCATCGCCGTTCACCCGGCGTCAGCGGACACCGATCCGCCCGCCGGCACCCCCGCCACCATGACCGCCGACGCCCTGCCGACCTGGCAGATCAACGGCGTCGTCTGGAGCGCGGTGACCGTCGGGGACACCGTCTACGCCACTGGAAACTTCTCCAAGGCCCGGCCGCCGGGTACCAACGAGGGCGACGCGGCCGAGGTCGGCCGGGGCAACCTGGTCGCGATCAACATCAGGACCGGTGCGCTGATCACCTCGTTCAACCACACCCTCAACGCCCAGGGGCTCAGGGTCGCCGCGACCCCCGACGGCTCCCGGGTCTTCGTCGGCGGCGAGTTCACCACCGTCGACGGCCGGCCGCGCAACCACGTCGCGGCCTTCAACACCGCGACCGGCGCGCTCGACCCCAACTTCGCCCCCGACGTGAGCGGCGTGGTCAAGGCGATCGCGGCCACCAACACCACCGTCTACCTCGGCGGCAACTTCTTCTCGATCGTCGACCCGGTCCACCCCGACTCCCGGACCCGGCTGGCGGCGGTCACCATCGCCACCGGCGCTCCGCTGGCCTGGGCCCCGACCGCGAACGACGGCGAGGTCACCGCGATGGCGCTCTCCCCCGACGCCTCCCGCGTGATCGTCGGCGGCAAGTTCCAGGTCCTCAACGGCGCTCCCAAGGTCGGCGTGGGCGCGGTCAACGCCACCACCGGCGCGAGCGCGCCGTGGAGCAGCACCCCGACCCCGAAGAAGTCCGGATCCTCCTGGTCCTACCCGACCGAGTTCACGGTCTACGGCAACGTCCTGTACGCCTCGGACGAGGGCAACGGCGGGCACTGGTTCGACGGCCGCTGGGCCGCGAACGTCATGACCGGCGACCTGGTCTGGCTCGACAACTGCTATGGCGCGTCGTACGGGATCTTCCCGCGCGCCGACGTCGTCTACAGCGTCGGCCACGCCCACGACTGCACCTCGCTCGGGGCCTTCCCCGAGACCAGCCCGCAGACCTGGCAGCGCGCGATCGCCGAGACGACCGCGGCGACCGGCACCGACAAGGGCGCGCCGAGCAACAACAGCTCCTACTCAGGCCAGGCGACCCCGAGCCTGCTCCAGTGGTTCCCGCTGGTCTCGCTCGGCACCTTCACCGGCCAGAACCAGGGTGCCTGGACGATCACCGGTGACGACGACTACGTGGTCCTGGGCGGCGAGTTCCCCAAGGTCAACGGGGCCAAGCAGCAGGGCCTGGTCCGGTTCACGACCAGGGCCAAGGCGGCCAACAAGATCGGTCCGGTGTCCGTACCGGCCGCCCCGGTCGTCACCGCCCTGCCCGCCGGCCGGGTCAGCGTCCGCTGGCAGTCCAGCTGGGACCGGGACAACTCCAGGCTCCGCTATGAGGTGCTGCGTGACGACGGGACCACCCCGATCGGCTCGGTCAGCGGCGACTCGGCCTTCTGGAGCCTGCCCGCGCTCGGCTTCGTCGACGAGGGCCTGGCGGCGGGCACCAGCCACACCTACAAGATCCGGGCCACCGACGTCCACGGCAACAAGGTCACCACCGCGGCCTCCACGGCCGCCGTGGCGCAGGGCGGCACGCTGTCCAGCTACGCGGCCGGCGTTCTCAACGACGGGGCCGCGAACTACTGGCGGCTCGGCGAGGCCGACGGCACCACGTCCTATGACTGGGCCGGCGGCAACCACCTGACCACCGGCGGCGGCGTCAGCCGCAACGTCAGCGGCGCGGTCAGCGCCGACCTCGACAAGGCCTCGGGCTTCAACGGCACCAGCACGGGCACCGCCGGCAGCGGGCTCGCCCAGACCCCGACCGACTTCACCCTGGAAGCCTGGGTGAAGACCAACACGGTGCGCGGCGGCAAGATCATCGGCCTGGGCGACAAGGCGAGCGGCCTCAGTACGTCCAACGACCGGCACCTGTACCTCACCAACAACGGCAAGATCGTCTTTGGCGTGTACCCCGGAGCCGTCAGGACCCTGCAGAGCCCGAACTCCTACAACAACAACGCCTGGCACCACGTGGTGGGCACGCTCAGCGCGGGATCGGGCATGAAACTGTACGTCGACGGGGCGCTCGTCGGCTCCGACCCGGCCACCACCTCCTCCCGGCCCTACACCGGCTACTGGCGGATCGGCGGGGACAACCTCAGCGGCTGGCCCAGCAGCCCGCTGAGCAGCTACCTCAGCGGCAGCATCGACGACGCGGCGGTCTACCCGACCGCGCTGTCGGCCGCCAAGGTCGCCCACCACCACGGCGTGGGCGCGGGCACGGTCACCCCGAACCGGCTGCCGACCGCGGCGTTCACCTCCTCATGCGCCTTCCTGGACTGCACCCTGAATGCGGCCGGCAGCGCCGACACCGACGGCACCATCGCCTCCTACGCCTGGGACTTCGG
>JBDSTJ010000067.1:0-2697 GCA_039928335.1 Streptosporangiaceae bacterium
CGGCACCCTCACCCGTCGCGAGCACCAGAGTGCACCCGTGCAGCAACGGCACCCACAACTCATACGTCGACCCATCGAACCCGTAGGCCGAATGGACCAGCATCCGCTCATGGTTGGCCACGTCCCACAGGGTGTTGAACACCAGGCGCTTGACGTTGTGGTGGGTGACCGCGACGCCCTTGGGCCGCCCGGTGGAGCCCGAGGTGAACATCACGTAGGCGAGCGCGGCATCGGTCATCTCCACGCCGGGATCGGTGTCCGGACCTTCCTCATGCGCGACGGCGAGCACGAGGGTGCCGGCTGCGCGCTCGGCCTCGGCGATCTCTCCGGCCACGACGTCGGTCAGCAGCACACCGGCTCCCGAATCCGTCATGACCGTCCGTGCCCGCGCCGCCGGCAACCTGGCGTCGACCGGAACATAGGCGGCCCCGCACTTGAGGACCGCGAGCGTCGCGACGACGAGCGGGACGCCCGGCTCGACCAGGACACCGACGCGGGAATGCGGGCTCACACCCACCGCGATCAGCCCGTGTGCCAGCAGGTTGGCCCGG
This sequence comes from Streptosporangiaceae bacterium, assembly GCA_039928335.1. GTDB lineage: Bacteria > Actinomycetota > Actinomycetes > Streptosporangiales > Streptosporangiaceae > Actinocorallia. Next base: position 552 of record JBDSTJ010000067.1, read on the forward strand.
CGGTTCAGCTCGGCGTAGGTCAGGCTCAGACCGTCTGCGGTCAGCGCCACCTGGTCCGGGTCCAGCCGGGCGCGCAGCTCGAAGACCTCGTGCACCCCGCCGGGGGGCACGTCGCCGTAAGCGGACGGCGGGAGGATGCGGGCCTGCTCGCCCGCGCCGAGCAGTGTGATCTCGGAGATCCGACGCTGATCGTCCTGGGCGACGGCCTCGAGGAACCGGGTCAGCCGTGCGGCCAGGAGCTCCGCGGTACCCCGGTCGAACAGGTCGGCCGCATACTCCAGGGAGCCTTCGAACGCCTCGACCGCGCCGTCCCCGTCCCGCCGGACGCGGACGCCCAAAGACAGGTCGAACTTCACCATGCCCGTGTCGACCGGCAGCAGGGTACCGCTGAGCACGGACGGCTCCAGCTCCGCCTCGTCCAGCACCGCGAGCATGATCTGCACGAGCGGGTGGTAGGCGGCCGACCGGGCCGGGTTCAGGTGCTCCACCAGAAGGTCGAACGGCACGTCCTGGTGGGCGTAGGCGGCCAGGTCAGCCTCGCGCACCCGCCGCACCAGATCAGCGAAGACCGGGTCGCCCGACACGTCGGTCCGCAGCACGAGGGTGTTGACGAAGAAGCCGACCAGGTCGTGCAGCGCCTCGTCGTCCCGTCCCGCCACGACCGTGCCGACCGGGATGTCGCCTCCGGCGCCCAGCCGTGCGAGCACCGCGGCGAAGGCCGCCTGGACGACCATGAACAGCGTCGCCCCGCTGCCGGCCGCGACCCGGGCCAGCCCTCGATGGATCTCGGGGGTGAGGCGGAAGAGCACCGCTCCGCCCCGATGACCCCGCGCCGCGGGCCGGGTCCGGTCTGCGGGGAGTTCCAGGACGGGCGGCATGCCCGCCAGCGCGGCACTCCAGTGAGCCAGCTGCCCGCCCGCCAGGCTCTCGGGGTCGGCCGCGTCGCCGAGCAGGTCCCGCTGCCAGAGCGCGTAGTCCCCGTACTGGACGCGCAGCGGCTGCCACTCGGGGGCCGCGCCTGCCCCGCGGGCGGTGTAGGCCTCGGCCAGGTCGGTGAGCAGCCGGTCCATCGACCAGCCGTCGCCGGCGATGTGGTGGAGGACGACCACGAGGATCTGCCCCGCCGGACCGTCGACCAGCGACACCCGCAACGGAAGCTCGGAGCCCACGTCGAAGACATGGCCGGTCAGGGCGTCCACGGTCTGGTCGTCCCCGGTCAGCACCTGGACGGGCGGCCGCAGGTGCGTCAGGACGACCTGCGACGGTTCCCCGTCGATCTCCGTGAAGACCGATCGGAGCACCTCGTGCCGTTCGAGCACGTCCGCCAGCGCCTCCGCCAGCACCGGGGCGTCGAGGGGCCGGTCGAGGCGCAGGACCACCGGGATGTTGTAGGAGCGGCTCGGCCCTTCCATTTCGCTGACGAACCAGAGCCGGCGCTGGGCGAACGACAGCGGCACCGGGCCCGGGCGTTTGACGGGCAGCAGCGGCGGCCTGGTCGCCGCGCCGGACAGCCGGGCGTCGAGACGGGCCACGGTCGGGGCCAGGAACAGATCCCGGATCCCGGCGTCGACTCCGAGCACCGACCTGATCCGGTTCACCAGCCGCACGCCGAGCAGCGAGTGGCCGCCCAGGTCGAAGAAGTCGTCGTCCGGACCGACCTTGGCGGTGTTGAGCACCTCGGCGAAGATCCCGGCGAGGATCTCCTGGCGTGGGGTGAGGGTCCCGCCGCCGGTCAGGACGGGGACGGCCGTCTCCCGGGCGCGGGCCACGGTCCTCCTGCGCTCGGCGAGACCGGCCCGTTCCTCCTCGGCGAGCACCTCGAGGGCGTCGACGGGCGTCGACGGAGCAGCCGAGACGGCTTCCAGGACACGGACGAAGACGTCGAGGAGCAGGCGTGCGGTCGGCGCGTCGAAGAGGTCCTCGGCGTACTGCCACCAGATCTCCAGCCCGGTACCGGTCTCGGCGCACGACACGCTCAGATCGAACTTGGCGGTGGTGAGCCCGGCCGGCTCGACCAGGCCGGTGAGGCCGCCGAGGGGCACCTCGGCCCCGTCACCGGGGCCGTCCAGGGTGAGCATCACCTGGAAGAAGGGGTGGAAGGCCAGCGACCTGGCCGGGTTGAGCTGCTCGACGAGCAGGTCGAAGG
>JBDSTJ010000068.1:0-3809 GCA_039928335.1 Streptosporangiaceae bacterium
ATCTACGGCCTGACCGAGACCTCGCCCCTGCTCACGGTCAACCGGCACCGGTCGGAGTGGGACGGGCTCGACCCGAACGAGCGGGCCCGGCTGCTCGGCCGGGCCGGCGCGCCCGCACTGGGCGTGCGGCTGCGGATCGACGCCGACGGCGAGGTGCTGGCCCAGTCCAACACCAACCTGGACGGCTACTGGAGCAACCCCGCGGCGACCGCGGACGCCCAGGAGGGCGGCTGGTTCCACACCGGCGACGGCGGTTACCTGACCGACGGTTACCTGACGATCGCCGACCGCAAGAAGGACGTCATCATCACCGGCGGCGAGAACGTGTCCTCGATCGAGGTCGAGGACACGCTCATCTCGCATCCGGCGGTGCGCGAGGCCGCGGTGATCGGCATCCCCGACGACACGTGGGGCGAGCTCGTGACGGCCCTGGTCGTAACCGACGGCACGGCCCTGACCGCCGAGGAGCTGATCACCCACTGCCGGACGGCGCTGGCGGGCTACAAGTGCCCCAAGCGGGTGGAGTTCCTCGACGCGCTCCCCCGCACCGCCACCGGCAAGATCCAGAAGTTCCGGCTTCGGGAGCCGTTCTGGGCCGGGCGCGAACGCGGGGTCAACTGACGGCCGCGGCGGTCGCCCGGCGTTAACCCGCCAGGGCCGAGAGGTCTCCGTTGACGGTCCGCAGGGACAGCTGGTGGGGGGCCTGGCCGAGGGTGGGGACCGTGACGTGGGTCTGGCCGTGGTCGGTCGACGTGGCGACGGCATAGGGCGGGCCGCCGGAGGGGAGGGTGACCCGGACCGAGCCGTTGGTGGTGGCGGCGTTGAGCCGGGCCGGCGAGGTGTCGCAGACCAGGATCAGGTCCCCGTTGGTGGTCTGGGCGTCCAGGGCCGCCGCGCGCTGGGAGACCCCGCGGACCGAACCGTTCTGGGTGATCATCCGTAGGGTCGCGTCGTCGTTGCCGACCCCGGTGACCACGATGTCGCCGTTGACCGTGGTGAGTTCCAGTGCGCCGGTCACCCCGCTGGCCTCGATACCCGCGTTGTGCGCCGACACCGTCACCGAGGCGGCGAGGGGGACCGTGACGGTCGGCATGCGCTCGCACCCGCCGTGCTCCGGGCAGGACAGGTCGAGGGTCGCGGAGCCTTCGGACCACCGGGCCCGCACCCGGCCCTCGACCGCGACCCGGTCGGTCCTGGCCGCTCTGAGCCGGACCCCCTCGTCGGTGACGATGACGATGCGCGCGCTCTCCCGCACCGGCATCACCTCGTCCTGACCGTTCCCACAGGCCGTGACCAGCATCAGGACCACCATGCAACCCGCCGCCACCTTCATGGCGACCGAGTGCCCCGTTTCGCGCCTTTCAAAGCAACTTTCGAAGCATCTGACAATTGACCGCCCCGAATCGGAGTTCAGTTGCCTAGCCCGACAAGTGGCCCATGTCACACACTTTGCGACACCACCCCCGAAGACAGGACCTCCCGCCATGCGAGCCCCCAGACTTGTCGCCGTGATCGTGGCGCTGTTCGCCTCGGTCGCCCTCGCCGGACCGCCCGCCCAGGCCCTCGACAACCCCTACCAGCGCGGCCCGGCCCCGACCGTGGCGAGCATCCAGGCCGTGACCGGACCGTTCGCGGTCAGCCAGGCGACCGTGCCCGCCGGGTCCGGCCCCGGCTTCAACAAGGGCACCCTCTACTACCCGACCAGCACCGCGGAAGGCTCCTTCGGCGGGGTGGCGATCATCCCCGGCTTCACCGGGCCGGAGTTCTCGATCGCCTGGTACGGGCCCCGTCTGGCCAGCCAGGGCTTCGTCGTGTTCACCCTGGAGCCCACCTCGATCCTGGACTTCCCCGACGCCCGCGCCGACCAGTTGCTCGCCGGGCTCGACTACCTCGCGTCCGCAAGCACCGTGCGGGACCGGGTCGACCCGAACCGCCTCGCCGTGATGGGCCACTCCATGGGCGGCGGCGGCACCCTCCGGGCCGCCGACAAGCGCCCGTCCCTGCGGGCCGCGATCCCGCTGGCCCCCTGGCACTTCGCCCAGGACTGGTCCAAGGTCAAGGTCCCGACCCTGGTCATCGCCTCCGACAACGACTTCATCGCCCCGCCGGCCAGTCACGCCGCCGTCTTCTACGACAGCCTGACCTCGACCCCCGACAAGGCCTACCTGCTGCTCAAGAACGCGGGCCACGCCCAGTACATCCTGCCGAACACGACCACGGCCCAGTACAGCATCGCCTGGCTCAAGCGTTTCGTCGACGACGACGCCCGCTACGAGCAGTTCCTCTGCCCGGCTCCCGCGGTCAGTGCCACCATCGCGAAGTACCTCGACACCTGTCCGTCCTGACAATGTGCGGGCAGCGGGGAACTCCGCGTCACGGGGCGAATGACGCGGAGTTCCCCGGGTTCTTCTCAGGAACGGCTGGGCAGCTTGCAGACCGCGTCGAGGCCGAGCACGTGGTTGAGGCGGCCGAAGGCCAGCCAGGAGCCGAGGCTCATGCTCAGTTCCACGATCTCGACCTGGCTGTAGTGCTGGGACATCCGGTCCCAGAACTCCTCGTCCAGGCCGTGGTGGTCCAGGGCGTAGCGCTCGGCGTACTCGGCGGCCAGCCGGGTGCGGTCGTCGAAGGCCTCGGTGGTGCGCCAGTTGGTGACCGCCTCGGGGAAGTCGTCCTCGACCTTCTCGCCGTCCCGCTCGGTGCGCCAGTCGAGGCAGAAGATACAGCCGTTGATCTGGGCGGTGCGCAGCCGGGCGGCCTCGAACTCGCGCAGGCCGAGCGTGGTGTGGGCGTACACCGACAGCGAGAAGTGCGCGGCGGCGACCCCGATGCCGGGGACCATCTCGCCCCACACGTACTCGATCGCGTCCTTACCCTCGGGGATGTCGATGTGCATGGTCATTTCCTTCCGAGTTTGCCGACCGCGGGACGCAGCGGTACGTCGAGCGCGTCGTAGAGTCCGGGCCCGGCGGCCACCAGCCAGTCGATCGCGCTGACCAGGCGGCCGACCGCGGTGGCGTTGCCGCCGCCGGCCCGGTTGCCCTCCTCGTCGGTCGCCTCGATCGAGACCTCGATCCGCGGGTTGCCCTCGATGATCACCCGGTGGACGCCGTCGCCGGTGGGCGGAACCGGCCAGTCCGGGGCGCAGGAGGGGTGGATCCGGGTGACGTGTTCGATGACGATGCGGGCCTCGCCGTCGACGATGCCCTGCACCTCGAACCGGAGCGCACCCTGGCTGCCGGCCTCGAACTCGCCCATCGACTTGGTGCTGACGGTCGTCTCGAGCGGCCGGCGGAGCACGGTCTCGCGAATGTCCTCGAGCTCGACGCCGAGAGCCCTGGCCATCAGCCGGATCTGCCCACCCCAGACCATGATCGGGACGGTCGCGGAGATCATCGGTGCGTCGTAGTCCATCGGCTGCCCCATGCCGACCAGGTAGCGGACGGAGTCCTCCTGGTCGTAGGTGGTGTAGTCGAAGATCTCCTGGCAGCGGATCACGTCGATCGTGTGGCCGAGCCCGCTGATCAGCAGGGGCAGCACGTCGTTGCCCCAGCCCGGGTCGACGCCGGAGACGAACAGCGAGCCGCCGCCCTCGGCGATCGCGGCCAGGACCGGGTCGCGCAGTTCGGCCGGGGCGTTGGACTGGTCGTACAGCGCGTACAGCGAGGGCGTGACGACCACGGCCCCTGCCCTGATCGCCCGGTTGATGTCGGCGAGCGCGTCATCGGGGCGGATCTCGCCGGACGCGGCGTACACCACGGCCTGCGGGCGGGCGGCGAGCACGGCGTCGATGTCGTCGGTCGCGGTGACCC
>JBDSTJ010000069.1:0-8856 GCA_039928335.1 Streptosporangiaceae bacterium
CACCGGCAAGACCCACATCGCCCAGTCGCTTGGCCAGCTGGCCATCCGCCGCGGCTTCGAGGTCAAGTTCGAGCACACCAACCCCGCCCTCCGCCACCTGCACGCCGGACGGGCCACCAACCTGTGGGACCGGCGGCTGAACGACCTCGCGAAACCCGCCGTGCTGATCTTCGACGCGTTCGCGGTCCGGGAGTTCACCCCGACCGAGACCGAAGACCTCTACGAGCTGATGATCGCCCGCAAGGGCAAACCGATGATCATCACCTCCGCGCGGGCACCGAAGGAGTGGTACAAGCTGTTTCCCAACAAGGTCATCGCGGAGTCGTTCCTGGACAGCCTCGTCAACACCAGCCACCACATCCTCATGGACGGCATCAGCTACCGGACCAACAAGCGGCCTGGTCGTGCCTCCGCCACCGCTCCGGCAGAGACTAGCCAGGCGGTCAAGCGGGCGCGGAGAGCGGCGTAGGGACTTCGTGGCCTCGCGGGTATCGGCGGAGCCCAGTGGAGCGCCGGGTGCCTGCGAGGAACGAGGCTGCTTCGGAGGCCGTCCGAGAGCGCGGTCCGGGACGATCATCATAGGGCGTGGTCACGAATCTCGACCATGGAGGAAATCGAACTGGACGCTGTCGGCGTCCGTTTGGCAGGCTTGGAATGCGGTCCACGACAGAGCGAGGTCCTGCCACGGCAGGCCCACCGGGGTATAGACGGTGCGCTGGTCTTCACGGATCCGGCCAGGTTCGGTTCGTGTGATTATCTGGCCGAGGGTCGCGGCTGCGGTCTCTCGGGACAGTCCAGCGGTCCCCAATGCGCCTGAGGTGACCGCCAGATCAGCGTCGTCGACGATCACCCGGGCATCGCGGAGCAGCGCTGAATCGAGTTCGGCCTTTCCTGGCTCGTCGGCTCCCAGCGAGGTGATGTGGACTCCGGGCCGGACGTCCTGCAACCGCAGGAGAGGGCGTCGTGACCATGTCGCGGCAATGATCATGTCGCAGGTATCCGTGACCTCCTGGAGGTTCCTGGCAACGACGCAGTCCACTTCTCGGTCCCGCCACGCGTCAGCCAGGCGGCGACTGGCGGAAAGCTCGAGATCGTAGATCACGGCTTTCTTGAGGGGGCGAAGGTGTGTGAGCCCGCGCATGGTCAGCGCGGCCTGCGCTCCCGCGCCGACGATTCCGAGCGTGGTCGCGGTGGGCAGCGCCAGGAGGTGGGTCGCCAATGCTGCGGACAACCCCGTTCGCCACGCGGTAACGGTGCTGGAGTCGAGTAGGGCCAGCAGACGGCCGGTCTCCAGATCGTGGAGGCAGATGACTCCGGTGATGGCCGGATCGGATCCTGGATACTTCGCATTCACTTTCACGGTGTATGCCGGTATGTCGGGGAGCAGTCCCGGCAGGATGATAGCGATGCTTCCCTCGCTGGGAAGCGCTTGCCGTATCCGTTGTGGAGGCCAGGACTGGGCGTGGGGGGAGCTGAATCCCTGGCGCAGGGCTTCGAGGCTGGCCTCCACGTCGAGGAATCGACGCAGGTCACCAGCGCTCAGCAGCACGGTCATGACGTCCTCCAGCCGATCCGCTCAGAGCTGACCGGTGGCTTCGCGCCACGCCCGTTCCTTCTGGATCCACTCGTTGTTCTGCGGGAACTCGTCGATCGTGGTGACCCGGCGGATCTCGGTCTTGAAGCCGGGGCCGGAGACAGGCGACCGCTTGGCCCACTCGACGGCCTCCTCCTTCGACGCCACGTTAAGGATGTAGAACCCGCCGAACAGCTCCTTGGTCTCCCCGTACGGGCCGTCGGTGACCACGGGCGGCTCGGAGGAGTAGTCGACGACCACGCCCTCGGCGGCGTCGTCGAGCCCCTCGGCGGCGACCAGCACACCGGCCCGGATCATCTCCTCGTTGTACCTGCCGATGGTCTCGAGCATCTTCTCGAAGTCGATGTTGGCCATCTCGGCGAAGGCCTCATCGGTGGCGCGCATGACCAGCATGTACTTCATGGTCTGTCTCCCTGGCTCGTCCGGGTCCCTCTCGGACCTCTCAAGCCTGGGTCGAACGGCAGCCCCGCAGATCGACACGTCCGGCGAACTCTTCCAAGGTTCTTCCCCGCCCGAGCCGGCGGGCGGTCAAGTCCAGTTCTCCGGGTCGTTGAGGGAGGGGGCGGGAAGTCCAGGTGCCAGGACAGCCAGCGGTCGTCGGCGGAGACGCCGAGGGTAACACTGGCGCAGTCGTCGGAGAGACCGCCCTCACCGCAGATTCCGGGGCGCCTGGGCGATCATGGCGGCGGCCACGGTCTCGTCGGAGTCCCAGGAGGGTAGGGCCAGCCAGGTGATCCGCCGGTGCTCCATGGTCCCGGCCTCGGGGATCGGCGCGACCAGGTGGGCCGGACCGCGCGAACCAAAGATCTTTTCCATCTCGCGCTGAACGCAATCCTCGATATCCGCCATGACCACGTCCTTCAGGATCCGACACTGAGGTGTCGATCGTCCGAAAAAGCACGAGGTACACCGTGCGCCGCCACGGATCTGCGCTGAACGGTGACCGCCACCAGGCGATCGTGATTGTGGTCTCCTCCGAGAACGTCATGCCTTCATGCTCACGCCCTGACGCCGCCGCGTCGATCGTGCCCGTACGGAGCCCCGAAGTTCGGCCAGCCCCATCCCCACTGCGACAGGGTGATCGAGGTGGCGCAGCGCCATGACGTTACGAAGATCGCTCGGCGGCTGGGCCGGTGCCGGTCGGTGATCAGCCGGGAGATTGCTCGGAACTCCCGCCATGCGGCTGTCGGGCATCGACTGCGGCGAATCGGGCCGCGGGGCTGTTCACCGCCACGGTGCCAGCGGCCATCGGTAAGGGCTGGTAGGTGGCCAGTGAAGGTGCGGATTCGGGTGGGGTCACCACCATGGGGCCTGAACGACGTTCGGGCACCGCAGGGGGCGGGAGTCCCCCATCGCGGGCTGCTGCGGAGGCGTCGGACAACGACTACGGGCCCAATATGCTCATTGCCAAACCCCGCCGGCGGAGAGGTCCGTTCGTGAAGTTGTTTGCACGGCATCGGCTCATCACCGTAATGATCCTGATGGCGTCGGCGATCCGGGTCGTCGCGATGCTCGCGACCCGGTCCGCGAAACTCTTCCACTCCGACTCCTATGAGTACCTGAACCTCGCGGTCCGTCTGGTGCCCTCGCCTGGTTTCCGGCCAAGCGGCTATCCATTCCTGCTGGCTCTGCTGCGGCCCTTCCACAGCTTGCAGGTGGTGGTAGGCGTCCAGCATGTGCTTGGACTTGTCACGGGCCTCCTCATCTATGCGCTGCTCCGCAGGCGGTCGTTGCCGACCTGGGGTGCCGCCCTGGCCGCGGCGCCGGTGCTCTTTGATGTGCAGTTCCTCTGGCGCGAACACAATATTCTCGCGGAGACGCAGTTCATCTTCCTCATCGTCGCGGCGGTCGCCGTACTCCTGTGGTCACCGCAACTGACGTGGCGAGCGGCGGCGGTGGCAGGAGCCCTGCTCGCATTCGCGACAATCACTAGGACGGTGGCCATGCCGCTGCTCGCCCTGGTCGTGTTCTACCTGTTGGTACGGCGGGTGCCGTGGCGGACTGTGGCAACCCTTTCCGTGGCCGGGCTGCTGCCCCTCCTGGCTTACGCGAGTTGGTACGACCACCACAACGGGGAGTTCAGCCTGTCCGGCGCCGACGGAATCGCGCTGTGGGCTCGCACGATGACCTTCGCGGACTGCAAGGTGATCAAACCTTCAGCCGATGAGGCGCGATTGTGCCCTCAGGGCGAGAGGTTCGAGCTGGCCTCAGAGTATGTCTGGGCGACCTACTCGCCGCTGTACTTTCCTGGCGGCCTGTCCGACAGCACCAACAACCAGACGGCCCGCTCGTTCGCGGTCCACGCCATCACCGCCCAGCCTCTCGACTACCTCAACGCGGTGACACAGGAGACTCTCCTGGCCTTCACCTGGTTCCCCTACACCCCATCGGGCTGGCATTCCTCGACGGATCTGTTCCCCGAGGCCACCGAGAATCCGCTGACCGGGCAGCCCTTGGTCGACCGGGTGCGGCGCGAATATGCCACAGACGCGGGTGAACTCCGCCCAGTCGAGCCCTATACCGGATACCTCTCGTCCTACCAGCGTGTGATGGTTCTGCCGGGTCCCCTGCTCGCGCTTCTCTTGCTGGTCGGAAGCTGGGGTCTGTTGCGTCGGCGGCCCGGGACCGGACTGATGTTGGCTTTTGCCCTGGTCTTGTTCGTCGTGCCGGTGGCGACCTTGGGCTTCGACCACCGCTACGTTCTTCCCGTCATTCCGATTGCCTGCCTGGCCGCAGCGTTGGCCTTGGCCCGGCCACAGCCGACGCAACCCCTGGAAGCCGTCGAATCGCCTCATCATCGCGTTGCTGAACTTGAGTACCTGTCCTGCCAAGCCGCTCTGGTGCCTGAGTCTCCGATCCGGTAAACGTCCACAACAGCACCTGTGGCGATGGCGAACGCCAGAACGGAGATGGCGACCCGGAATGGTGTGGAGGCCAGCCAGGTGGGACCGGTCGAAGGTGTGGATTCCGCGCCGCGGGCGATCCACCAGACGACGACCGAGACCACGAAGAGGCCGATGGCCCAGGGCAGCAGCCCGTCACCGAGTTCGGCATGCTCGTGGACCAGTGGGTTGCTGGGAACGTGTTCCTCGAGCCATTCTCCCGCCTGTGTGGCCAGCGGCACGCTCGCCAACGTCACGAGGGCCAGGGCGGGCAGGACCAGGCCGAACCGTCTGGAGGCCTGGGGCCAGATGGCGCAGACCAGGATCGCCAGGGCACTCAGGGGAATAAGCACGATCACGAAGTGCACAAACAACACGTGGGCCGGCAGACCGTTCAGGACGGTGATACTCATGAACCATTACTCCAACGGTAGTCGGCGAGAACGGTCACCCTGTCACACGAACCTCTCCATACCCTCTGAACACCACCCGCGAAAGCGTCAAATATGCCTGTGGCGACGCAGCCAGTCAGCACACAGAGCCCACCTTTGGCGACGCCACCGACTTCCGAAGGCCGCGGCGATAGGCTTGCTGACCAATAGGGAGTCTGCGTCAGCCGTCGCTCAGGGCCGGGTCTGGCGGGCGAACCGCGGGCCGGACTGGCCGCATCGCGGCGAAAGATTTATCCGGGGCCGTGTCGATCCTCGGGTCGCTCGTTCGACGTGTGGGTGCGAGGGCCGAGAGGCGGCCCCGCCAGATGAGGAGAACGCGATGCCGAAGTACATGCTGATCATGCGGGGCACCGATGAGTCGAACGCCGCCATGATGGCCTCGATCGAGGAGGGAATCGCCAGGACCCGCCTGTTCATCGAGGAGATGATGAAGGCCGGCGTTCTGCTCGGCGCCGAAGGACTGGACGACCCGGGCCTGGGCGCCGTGGTCGACTTCAGCGGCGAGGCCCCGGTGGTCACCGACGGGCCGTACGGAGAGACCAAGGAACTGTTCGGGGGCTTCTTCCTGCTCGAGGTCTCCTCCAAGCAGGAGGCGGTGGAGTGGGCCAAGCGGGTCCCGGCGGCCCCCGGGTCCAAGATCGAGATCCGGCGGGTGCCCGGAGAGGACGAGGTTCCGCAGGACAGCACCGTCCAGCGCTGATGGGTACGGCCGACGTCGAGGCCGTCTGGCGGATCGAGTCGGCGCGGATCGTCGCCGCGCTGACCCGGTTCACCGGCGATTTCGGGCTGGCTGAGGACGCCGCCCAGGAGGCGGTGGCCGAGGCGCTGGTGTCGTGGCCGCTGGGCTCTCCGGCCAATCCGGCCGGCTGGCTGATGGCCACGGCCCGGCGGCGGGCGATCGACGCGATCCGCCGCCGGACCGCATTGAAGGACCGATACGCCCTCCTGGCGGCCGACCCGGCGGTCGAGGAGGAAGTCGACCCCGACAGGATCGACGACGACGTCCTGGCGCTGATGTTCATCAGCTGCCACCCGGTGCTCTCCCCCGAGGCCCGGGTGGCGCTGACCCTGCGCGTGGTCGGCGGCCTGTCCAGCAAGGAGATCGCCCGCGCGTTCCTCCTACCCGTGCCGGTGGTGCAGGCCCGCATCACCCGGGCCAAGAAAACGATCGCGGCGGCCGGGGTGCCGTTCGAGCTGCCGCCGGCCGGCGAGCGCCGGGGGCGGCTGGGCGGCGTGCTCAGCGTCCTCTACGTGATCTTCACCGAGGGGTCGACGGCCACGTCGGGCGACCGGCTGCTACGCCCCGACGTGGCCTACGAGGCGATTCGGCTGGCCCGCACGCTGGCCGCGCTGCTGCCGGACGAGCCAGAGGTGCACGGCCTGCTCGCGTTGTGCGAGTTGACGGCCGCGCGCTTCCCGGCTCGGACCGGCCCGGACGGCTCACCGGTCCTGCTCGAGGACCAGGACCGGCTGCGGTGGGACTTCTCGGCGATCCGCCGTGGGCTGGCCGCGCTGGCCAAGGCATCGACTCGCGGCCTCGGCCCCTACGGCCTGCAGGCCGCGATCGCCGCCGCGCACGCCTCGGCGCCGTCGGTCGAGGCGACCGACTGGGACCGGATCGTGGTGCTCTACGAGGTGCTCGGCCGGGTGGCGCCCTCGCCGGTGGTCGAGCTCAACCGGGCCGTCGCCGTGGCCATGGCCTCGGGGCCGGCGCAAGCCCTGGCCATCGTGGACGAGTTGATCGCCTTGGACCGGCTCCCCGGTTCGCATCTGCTGCCGACCGTACGCGGGGAGCTGCTGACCCGCCTGGGCCGACGACCGGAGGCCCGCGCCGAGCTGGAGCTGGCGGCCCGGTTGTGCGCCAACCAGCGCGAACGCTCAGTGCTGCTGCGCAAAGCGGCCGCGCTGGGCTGACACGATCCGCTCGACCGCCTTGGAACAGGACGACACCGACACCCGCTGCGGCCGGATTCCGTGCCCACCCCCCGGCCCCGCCTCGACCATCAGCCAGTCCCGAGACACCTGCCCCAACGCCTGAACCTGCACAAGGCGCAGGTCGGGGGCTCCCCGACCCATGAGCCCTGCCGCCGACGTGGAACCGGTTCAGCTGGGTCGGCAAGGTCGTGGCGCGGTCGGTCCAGGGGCCCGTCCTTGGAGCGGTGGACGGTGGACTACCCGCAGGTCCCTGCATCCCCCTTGCAGAGTGAATCGCCCCGGTCGCCGCGCTGTCCGCAGCGGGGTACCAGCTCTTTGGGCGCCGGGGTGAGGCAACCGTATGCGTGGGCTCGAGGGTAGTCAGGCCGAGAGAGGGAGGCCGCACTGTGCGCGATCGTGCTGAGTACACAGCGTATGTCGTTGAACGGTCGCCGCGGCTGCTGCGGACGGCGTATCTGATCTGCCGTGATTGGGCACTGGCTCAGGATCTGTTGCAGACCTCGCTGGTGAAGGCGTGGCGGGTCTGGGGCCGCATAGACAGCGATCCGGATCCTTATGTCTACCGGATCCTGGTCAATACGCACGCTTCGTGGATGAGGCGGCGGTGGAGAGGGGAGATCTCCACCGGCAGCCCGCCGGATCGTGCCGACGTGACCGATCCGGTCACCGCCGTGGAGGACCGGGCGCAGTTGTGGGACGCGCTGGGGCGGCTCCCGCACGGCCAGCGTGCCGTGCTGGTCCTGCGCTATTTCGAGGACCTCACCGAGCCCCAGGTCGCTGCTGTTCTGGGCTGTTCGGTGGGCACGGTGAAGTCTCAGGCCAGCAAGGCCCTGGCCAAGCTCCGTGTCGATCCTGCCATCATGTCGCCGGCCACGGGAGGTCACCGATGAACCTGGACGTCAACGATCTACGTGTGGTCTTCCGGGAGTCCACGCAGGGCAGTCACGACGATCCCGGCCTGCTCACCGAACTCGATCGTGGGATCCGGCGAGACGCCCGCCGCCGTTATGCCGTGGCAGCAACGGTCGCCGTGACGCTTGCCGGTCTCCTCGCGCTCCCGCTGATGCCTCCCGGCATCGCGGGCACGCCGGTTCCCGCTGCGCACCCGGGCGACGGCACTGCCGCGCAGCAGGACCATGGCCCTCGCCTGGATCTAAGAAAGGGTCCCGAACCGGTCATCGGGACGGTTCCGGTCATCACCGGCGAGTCCGAGCACGTCCTGCCGATGGATGCTTACTGGCCAACGGACAACTACCGGAGCAGGATCACCTGGGCGATCAACTGGAGTGCCCGCCAATGCCTGCGCCGATACGGCCTGGACCTCCCCAAGGCCGCCAGCGCCGTCCCCAGAACACAGATCCCGGGCCTGGCACTCGTCAGGTCCTACGGAGTCGCCGACCCCGCACGTGCGGCGGCCTACGGCTATGGATTCGCTCCGGCGCCCGGTGACGATGGAGCGTCGATGGATCCCCCGGAAAGCCGGCAGTACCGCGACATGAACAAGACCGAGTACTCCGTTTTCTTCGGCAGGGTCACCGCCTACGACGGCCTCCCCGTACCGCCGGGCGGCTGCCTGCAAGAGGCCCAGCGCAGTCTCGGAGACACCCCCGCCCTCTCGTGGCCTGAAGTGGACGCCCTGTCACAACGCGCACTGAAGTACACCCTGGCTGACAGCCGGGTCAACGCAGTGACACTTCAATGGCACGACTGCATGCGGCGAGCCGGCTTCCTCTACGCCAGCCCGCAACGGGCCTCGACAGACCCCGCCTGGCAGCACACGCTCACCACGCGGGAGACCGACACGGCGAAGGCGGACGTCACCTGCAAGCAGCAGACGAACCTGCTGGGCCTCAGCCTCACCGTCCAAGCCGCCTACGAACGGCAACTGATCGGCCGCAACTCCACCGTCCTCACGCCGCTCAAGGCACAACTCGCCGGACTCAAGACGAAGGTGGAGAACCTCATCGCCCTCCACCAGCCCTGAGACAGCGCC
>JBDSTJ010000070.1:0-2940 GCA_039928335.1 Streptosporangiaceae bacterium
TCGATCTCCGTCACCACGGTGACCTGGAGCCGGGCCAGGACGTCGATCCAGACGGGGTCCCGGGACCGCGCCCGCTCCAGGGCCAGCTCGGTCCTGGTGTAGCCGGGCACCGTCTGCGTCCAGTTGCCGGCCACCTGGTCGGTGCCGAACAGCGGGTGCTGCAGTTCCAGCGCGCTCACCGCCACGTTCGTGATCCGGTCGACCCGGACCGCGGACAGGTCGTAGGTGGCGGCGAGCATGGTCTGGACCAGCTCCTGGCCGGGCTCGCCCTGGAGCAGCGCCTCGAACGTGTCCGGATCGCTCAACTCCAGCATCATCTGGTCCCGCAGTGACGACACGGCAACTCCGTTCCGGTCAGGACGTCGGCGGCGGGACACCGGGACCGGGGCTCGGCTCCGGCAGGGGATCGGGTCCCGGCTTGGTCGCGGGGAACTGCAGGCTGACCGCGGAGGACGCGGAGGCGGTGCCGCCCCGGGAGTCCGTGGCGGTGACCTTGAACTGGAACGTCCCGGTGGTGGGCAGGCTGATCACCGCCCGCCAGGTCGACCAGTCGCCGCCAGGACCGGTGTTCTGGGCCGGGCCCGCCGGGCCGTTGTCGACGGCGTACTCCACCTTGGTGACGCCCGACTGCGCGCCGGGCGTCCGTCCGGTCAGCACGAAGTCGAACGGCAGCGCGTTGATCGTGACGGGACTGCCGAACGAGTCGAGCGTCACGGTCGGCGGCGCGCCGTCGTGCGCCACGATCGAGCGGGTCTTCGTCGTCGCCTGGCCCCGGGAGTCGGTGCAGGTCACCGAGATGCCGCGGGAGCCCAGCGGGGTCTTGGCGAGTGTGATCGTCTTGGTGTAGTGGGTGCCGGTGTGCTGCCCCGAGGTCGTGACGCCGTCACAGGTGACGGCGACCGTCCACGGGTAGAGCTGGTCGGATCCACTGGACAGGTCCACCGTCACCTGACCGGCCGCCGGAGTGACCTCGACGACCGTGCCCTCCGCCGGCTGCGACCAGGTGAACACCGGCGGGCCGGGCGCGGTCACCGTCACGCTGCCGGGGCCGGGCGCGTTGATCTCCGTGCCGGAGCTGGTCGTTCCGCACCCCGAGATCTGGTAGGTACCGGCGGCGGGAAAGGTGATCGGGAACCCGGTGCTGGGGTTGTTGACCGACGACCCGCCGACGCTGGTGACACCGACCCCAGGAATGGTGAGGACCAGCCCGGAGTAGGTGACCAGCGGCTTGGGCTGCCAGGTGTTCGGCGGCTTGAGCTGGTAGGTGGTGCCCCGGTCGACGAACATCGTGATGGTCGCCGGGACGCCCGCCACCACCGTGCCGCTCGGCAGCCCGATGGCCACCGCGGGCGGTACGTCAGGAGGCGGGGGGCTGATCGATTCGACCGGCGCTTCGTTGGTGGTCACGGAATCTCCATTCGAGTTCGAGGCTTACTCGAATGGCGTTCCGTTCTCGTTCCGTCCCCGTTCCAGCCGCTGGAACCGGGTGGAACACCGCCGGGTCAGACGGTGGCCTCGATCTCCTCCCGGGTCAGCCGGAGCTCGGGCATGGTCGGCACCGTCGAGGCGACGGGTTCGGCGGTCGTGCCCTGAGCGACCCGGGCGAGGGCCTGACGGAACTCGGGCATCGGGCCGGTCGACTCCTGCAGGCCGTTGAGCGCCAGCCAGAGCGTGGACCGGCGGGCGCGCAGTCTGAGCCGGTTGGGCGGCTCGTAGAGCGAGAGTTTCTGCGCCCAGCCGGGCAGCATGTCCCGGGCCGCCCAGTCCATGAAGGCGCTGCCCGGCTCCCAGGCCCGGGCTCCGTTGTTCTTGGCGTTGGGGCCCGTCTGCGAGGCCTTGATCGGGGTGATCGCCAGACGCGGGAGGTAGGACTCCAGGCACGCGGCGACGTCGGCCTTGGTGGCCGGCAGGTCGGTGCCACCCAGGGCCTCGCCGACCCGGACGAACTCGGCGTAGTACCGCTCGAGGTCGGCGCCGCGCAGCGGGCGGGCGTGGTAGCGCTCGTGCGCGGTCGCCAGGCCCCAGACGACGGTGGCGTAGTTCCAGCGCAGCCAGTCCGGGTCGTCGGCGTCGTAGGCCAGGCCGTCGGGGCGGGTGCCCTTGATCGTGTGGTGCATGGAGCGGACCGTCCTGGCCAGGTTCTCGGCCGTCGTCGTCGAGCCATAGGCGGTGCCGATGAAGAACGAGATGGAATGGGCGAGCCGCACCGCCGCCCCGTCGAGGTCGATCTTGCCGGTGGGGACGCCGTCGACCCGCTCGACCAGGCGCGAATGGTCGTAGCCCATCCAGCTGATGCTCGGGTCGAGGCCCTCGATGTAGGCGGCTCCGACCAGCCCGAGGATCAGGCACGGCAGGTGGGAGTGCACGTACCAGACGGCGCTGTCGGGGCCGAACCAGCCCGGATCGCCCTCGGGTCCGTCGAACTCCAGACCGCGGAAGAACTTCGACCGAATGTCTCTATCGAAAGATTGTTCGAATCTTGTCGCCACGGGGTTCAGGGTCAGCATCGGTTCTCCCGGAATTTTATGGATACAGCCGTAGCCAGAATAGGCATCTGGACACACCTGTGTCCAGACTTGGTATCGTGACGGGATGACGGTGGACCGAACCTCGACGAGCACCCGATGGGCGGGCGTCCCGGCCGAGCGCCGCCGGGACGAGCGGCGCGACATGCTGGTCCAGGCCGCCTTCGCCCTGTTCGGCGCGGACGGCGAGACGGCACTGAGCGTCCGGGCGGTCTGCCGCGAGGCCGGGCTGCACACCCGCTACTTCTACGAGAACTTCGCCGGCACCGCCGAACTCCTCGCCGCCCTCTACGATCGGCAGGCCGACGAGCTCCGCGACGTCCTGCTGCACGCGCTCCAGGACGCCGGCCCCGACGCCGAATCCCGCACCCGCGCCGGCATCCGCGGCGTGCTCAGCCACATCAGCGACGACCCC
>JBDSTJ010000071.1:0-7384 GCA_039928335.1 Streptosporangiaceae bacterium
GTCGTGGACGTGATGGACGAGCAGGACGATGGTGGTCCGGCGGTTCAGGACCAGCGGGGAGAAGAACGGGATCCCGTTCATGGTGTCGATCGCGACGTCGAAGCCGGTCCGGTGGCGCAGCAGCCAGAACAGGACCAGCGGATAGCGGGAGTAGGTGCCGCCCATCCGGGAGATCCTGATGCCGCTGCGCAGCTCGCTCGCGGGCTGGTGCGACTCACGCCGGGTGACGAACCGCACATCGGCTCCCCGGGCCTGCAACTGGCGGCTGATCTGCCAGGCATAGAGTTCGGCCCCGCCGGCGGCGCGCTGCCAGGGGTCCCGCCAGTTGATCATCGCGATACGGACGCCGTCGAGACGGCGGCCGTCCGGGGGCATGCCGGGGAGGGCGAAGTCGGCCGTCTCGCTCAGGATCCCCGGGGTCCCCATCACATCGTCGCCAGGCTGACGCGGGCGTCAGCGCTGCGAGCCGTAGATGTAGAGCGGCTTGGGCGGCCCGGCCTCCGGCTTGGACTCGGCGGCGTTCACGATCGCGAACGACGAAGCGCCGGCCAGGATCACGCCGGCCATGACGGCCAAAAGGATACGCATAGACGAACCTTCCACAGGGGGTGACGAGCCTAGATGTATTTGTACCAAAAAGGCCAGAGTGCTACAGCATGATCACAATGACAGTCGGCCCGTCGAGGACGATTCTGGCTCCGGTGAACCGCTCACGCCAGGCGTCCGTCTGACCGTCCTTACTGATCACTACATAGCGGTAACCGGCCCTGGTCAAGGGCTCTGCGAGCGGTCCCGGGGTGCGGATCAGGCCGTCCACCGTCTTGGCCAGCGGATTCTCCTGGTCGAGTGCACGGTCGCCGACCATGAGGCCGTCGTTCCAGACGGTCGGTCTGCCGAGCATCCGGGGCAGCGGGTCCAGAGCGGCCCGTCCGTGGTTCCACTCCGGCCGCCGATAGGCCCCCCAGGGGAGTGACAACGCCTTTCCCGGCTCGGGATCGGCGTTGATGAGCTGCTGAGCCGCTCGCAGGTCCGCCGGGAAGTCGACCGGTCTCAGCTCGCCACCCACGCCCCAGGCCATGGTCGGCAGCAGGGCCACAGGGGCGACCGCCAGGAGAATCCCCGAGGTGCCGAGCCGTTCGGCGAGCAGGCCGAGACCCACCGCTTCGAGCAGGGCCAGCGGCCCGAGATAGAGCTGGCCGTCTCGGAGCACGGCGAAGCCCGGCGAGAACCCGACCAGGGCCCGGAGGGTGGCACGCCCCGGTTCGGTGATGCCCAGACAGGCGATGGCCAGTCCCGCCAGGGCGGCCAGGCACAGGCCCCGATCGTCTGGACGCCGGCGCCAGAGCACAACGGCGATCGCCGCGAGCGAGAGGAGAAGACGGCCGGTCACCGTCGGCAGGGAGCCGAAGGCGAGGGGGACCGTCTCGGCGTTCCAGATGCCGCCCAGCGAAAGGAGGCTGCCCAGTGTCCCGAAGGGGGTGTCCGCGCGGGCGACGAAGAGGTCGACGCCCGCCGGATCGGTGCTCGCCGACCCGGCGAACAGCGCGGGGATCAGCCAGGGGAGTGCCATGACCGCGAAGACCGGCAGGACCCTTAGGGCGCCCCGTCCTCGCTGGGCGATCAGTGCTCCGGCGACGACCAGCAGAGTCAGGTTCATGGCGGCGAATCCGCCCACGGCCGAGGGCAGCAGTGCTGCGGCCAGTCGCAGCGTGCCGTGCCTGTCGCGCAGACGCACGATCGCGTCGAGCACCCAGGGCAGGCCCGCGTAGCCCAGGAGCAGGGCCCACTGCCCGAGCAGCAGGCGTTCGGCGACGTAGGGGTTCCAGAGGAAGAAGGCGATCCCGGCGAGCTTGGCAACCAGGCCGCCGGGGAGCAGGCGGGCGATGCCCCAGGCGGCCAGGACAAAGATCGTCAGCAGGATCAGCTGTTGCGACCAGGGGAGCAGCCAGGACAGGGACGCTGCCACGGCGTCGCTGGGCACCTGTCGGGGAAAGCCGCCGGTCCGGCCGAACATGGCCGCAGTGACCGGTGGGTCCGGCACGAAGACCATGTCATAGGAGAGGACGAAGCCGGGTTTGAGCGCCGGGCCGAGGACGAGGACGCCCAGCCCGAGCCCGGTCAGCCCGGGGACGGCCCTGTGCCATGACAAGAGCGGTCTCCCCCCGGTTATCCGTTCCGCTGAGAGTAAGGGGTCTCCAGGAATTGAATGCCAAACCTCATGCTTCATCCGCTCCTGTATGGTTACGCGCTAGTAAGAAGCGGGAACTCGGCGGAGGTGCTGGATGCGGCGCGGCAGTGTGTTCCTTGTCTTGCTGGGTGCCTTCTTCCTCACCCTCGCCCCATTGTCACGCTTCTATGTCGCCGACCGGCTGGTCGTGGTCCCGCTCGACTTCTACCAGAGCGTCACGCTCACCGCCGACGACGCGTCCTACTACGACCGGGTCACCGGCAAGGTCCACGAGGGCGTCGAACTCGGCGCCAACATGGCCATCCGCGGTGACATCCGGGCCGGGGACGGCAAGACCGCGGTCTGGGATGCCATGCTGGACATCCACAAGGGCAAGGACCCGATCGCGATGGTGTCCTACCGGATGGCACTGGACCGGCACACCAGCGAGTTGACCACCTCGCACGGCGCGACCATCGACCAGGTGGCGGTTCCGCAGTCCGGCTACGGCCCGATCTTCCCGGTCGCCAACGTGCACAGGAAGACCTACCAGATCTTCGACATGATGACCCAGCGGACCTGGCCGGCGGTCTTTCAGGGCACCGAGCGGGTCGAGGGGGTTTTCACCTACCGGTTCGTGCAGAAGGTCGAGCCCACCCTGCTGGCCACGTCCAAGAAGCTGGTCGATCCGCAGGCTGTGGGCCTGCCCAAGACCCACAAGCCGGTCAAGGTGGGGCGTTACCACGAGGCGAACATCACGATCTGGGTCGATCCCAGGACCGGTCTGCCGATCAAGGAGCAGCAGCAGGTCAACTCGACCCTGCGGGCCGCGAACGGCGCTGAGGGCACGTTCGTCAAGGCGGATCTGGTCACCGAGGCCAAGGACCAGAAGGCTCTGGCCAAGTCCTCGAACGACTACGCCCGCCAGATCGCGCTGGTCCGAACGGTCCTGCCCGGCGTCTCGCTGTTCCTGGGCCTGGTCCTCCTCGCGCTCGGCGGTACCGTCGCGCTCTTCCTCCCCGTCCGTACCCGCCGCCCCCAGGCGGTTATGGAACCAGTTCCTGTTGGTTCCCCCGACGAGATGGCCGCCAGTCAGGCCAGCTCCGGTCGGCGTCCATGAAATCATAACTAGAACCTGTTGCAGTTTCGGTACATCGGCACTTACTCTTCTGTCATGCGGACACGTGTCACCGAGCTCTTCGGTATCGAGTACCCGATCTTTGCCTTCAGTCACTGCCGCGACGTCGTCGTGGCCGTGAGCAAGGCAGGCGGCATGGGCGTGCTGGGCGCGCTCTATTTCACTCCCGAGGAGCTCGAGATCGAGCTCAAGTGGATCGACGACAACATCGGCGGCAAGCCGTACGGTGTCGACGTCGTGATGCCGGCCAAATACGAGGGTTCCGACCTCGGCGATGCTGAGGAACTCCTCGGCAAGCTGCAGGGGATGATCCCCGACAAGCACAAGGAGTTCCTCGAGAACCTGTTGACCGAGCACGGCGTTGAGCCGTCCACCGAGAGCGCGGGCCGGGCACTGCTCGGCTGGACCGACCAGACCGCCAGGCCCCAGGTCGAGATCGCGCTCAAGCACCCGATCGCGCTGCTGGCCAACGCGCTCGGCCCGCCGCCGGCCGACGTCGTCGAGCTCGCCCACGAGCACGGCGTCAAGGTCGCCGGCCAGGCCTCCAGCGCCCACCACGCCCTGAAGCAGGTCGCGGTAGGCGTCGACATCATCGTCGCGCAGGGCACCGAGGCCGGTGGCCACACCGGTGAGGTCTCCACCATGGTCCTCATCCCCGACGTCGTCGACGCGGTCGGCGACCAGGCTCTGGTGCTCGCCGCCGGCGGCATCGGCCGGGGCCGTCAGGTGGCCGCGGGCATGGCCCTGGGCGCCGACGGCGTCTGGACCGGCTCGATCTGGCTGACCGTGGAAGAGGCCGACACCCCCACCGGTGCGATCCCGAAGCTGCTCAAGGCCACCTCGCGCGACACCGTGCGGTCCCGCGCCTGGACCGGGAAGCCCGCCCGCTTCCTCAAGACCGCCTGGACCGAGGCGTGGGAGAGCGAGAAGTCGCCCGGCACCCTGCCGATGCCCATGCAGTTCATGCTGATCTCAGACGCGCTGCGCCGCATCAGCCGGTCCGGCGACGGCGAGCTCCTCACCTTCCCGGTGGGCCAGATCGTCGGCTCGATGAACCAGGTCAAGCCCGCCGCCCAGGTCGTGTACGACCTGATGGAGGAGTACATCGAGGCGACCGACCGCCTCAACGGCATCACCGAAGGCTGACCACTCCCAGGCTGAGCCCATCCCTCAGCCAGACGCCCCCGGCCAGGACCCCATCCTCATGGCCGGGGGCGTCTCTTTCTGCACGGACCTTCTTCTCACGGGCAGGTCCTGCCGCCGCCGCCTGCCAGCCCTGTCCCGAGGGTGGTGGGCCAGGGCCGGCAGCAGGAAAAGGAAGCTATCTACCCTCGTACTTGGCGGGACGCTTTTCGCGGAAGGCGCGTGAGCCCTCCTTGGCGTCCTCGGAGCCGATGACGGGCCAGCCGATGCCGTCACTGATCTCAAGGGCCTCCTTCTCGGGGAGGTGCGAGGTGTCGCGGTAGACGCGGAGGATGGCCTGGACGGCGAGGGGCCCGCATTCGGCGATCTGGTCGGCGAGTTCGCGGGCGGCCTTGAGGGCCTCCCCTTGGGGGACGATCTTGTTGATCAGGCCGATGGTGAGGGCTTCCTGGGGGCTGACGGAGCGGGCGGTCAGCAGGATGTCCATGGCGGCGGCGTAGCCGATCTGGCGGGGGAGGCGGATCGCGGAGCCGCCCATGGGGAAGAGCCCGCGCTTGGCCTCGAACAGGCCGAGGGTCGCGCCTTCGGCGACGATGCGCAGGTCGGTGCCGATGAGGAGTTCGGTGCCGCCGGCGACGGCGTACCCCTCGATCGCGCTGATGATCGGCTTGGTGGGGACGCTCTCGCGGAGCAGGCCCTTCCAGTGGTAGTTGTGGATCTCCGAGGCGCGTTGGACGACGCGCGGGTCCTCCGAGGGGGTGCCCATCGCCTTGAGGTCGGCTCCGGCGCAGAAGTCCCCGCCCGCTCCGGTGAGGATCCCGACCCGGACGCCGGGGTCGGTGGAGATGTACTCGAACGCCTCGGCCATGCCGACGAGCATGTCGCTGCTCAGCGCGTTCTTGGCGGCGGGCCGGTTCATCGTCACGATGACCACGTGACCGTCCTGCTCGACAGTGCAGTGCGGGGTGCTGATCGGCAGCAGCTCGGCCATGTCGTCCTCCTCGGTTCTGGCAGCATGCGCAACAAAACAAGAACAGATTCTAGTTTGTAGATCGGCTGCTGAACAAGCTGACTGACCCCCCTTGCCGCGCAAAAGTGAAACGTGATCTACTAACGCTGGACTTGAGTCTCACACCACCCCCTCCGAGACAAGGGAGTACCCATGGGGTCCTTGGGCTTCTGGCGGCTCGCACAGCAGGATCCGGACTGGATCGCGGCTGTGGACCCGGACGGCACCGAGCATCGAGCCGGTGACCTGCTCGACCGCGCCAACCAGCTGGTCCACGCCCTGCGTGGACTGGGGATCGAGCCGGGCGACGGGATCTGCGCCCTGGTGCCCAACGGCGTCGACGGCCTGGTCGTCTATCTCGCGGCGCTGCAGGCCGGCTGGTACTACACGCCGGTCAACTGGCACCTCACCGGCCCGGAGATCGGCTACCTCGTGGCCGACAGCGAGGCCAAGGCGTTCCTCGTGCACGAGCGGCACGCCGACATCGGCCTCAAGGGCGCCGACGAGGCGAACCTGGAGGCGTCCCGCCGGATCTCCTTCGGCAAGATCGACGGCTTCACCCCGATCGAGGAGTTCCTCGCCGGTCACCCGACGACGAACCCGGACGGCCGCACCAACGGCGCGGCGATGCACTACACCAGCGGGACGACCGGCCGCCCCAAGGGCGTGCGGCGCAAGCTCGCCGGGTACGACCCGGACGACAGCGCCGAGATGATGACGTTCCTGCTGACGTTCTTCGGCTTCACCGCGGGCAAGGCCGCCACGGGCACCCCCGAGGCGCACCTGATCACCTCGCCGAACTACCACACGGCCGTGACGCAGTTCGGCGGCTCCGCACTGCACATGGGCCACACCGTGGTCTACATGGACAAGTGGGAGGCCGAGGACACCCTCCGGCTGATCGAGAAGTACAAGATCACCAACACGCACATGGTGCCGACGCACTTCAAGCGCCTGCTGACCCTGCCGGCGGAGACCCGCGGCAAGTACGACATCAGCTCGATGAAGTGGGCGATCCACGCCGCCGCCCCCTGTCCGGTGCCGATCAAGCACCAGATGATCGAGTGGTGGGGCATGTGCATCTGGGAGTACTACGCCGCCACCGAGGGCGGCGGCACGGTCGCCTCCCCGCAGGACTGGCTGGAGCACCCCGGCACCGTCGGCAACAAGTGGCCGATCTCCGAGCTGCTGATCGTCGACGACGAGTTCAACGAGGTCCCGGCCGGCACTCCCGGCACCATCTACATGAAGATGATGGGCGTCGAGTTCGAGTACAAGGGGGACCTGGAGAAGACCAAGAAGGAGCGCCTGCGCGACTTCTTCACCGTCGGCGACATCGGGTACCTGACCGAGGACGGGTTCCTCTTCCTGAGCGACCGCAAGTCCGACATGATCATCTCCGGCGGCGCGAACATCTACCCCGCCGAGATCGAGAACGAGATCATCCTGCACCCCAAGGTCGCGGACGTCGCCGTGTTCGGCATCCCGAACGAGGAGTGGGGCGAGGAGATCAAGGCCGTCGTCGAGCCCGCCGCCGGCATCGAGCCGGGCGACGCGCTCACCGAGGAGATCTTCGCGTTCCTCAAGCCGCGCCTGGCCAAGATGAAGTGGCCGCGCACCATCGACTACACCGAGACACTGCCCCGCGAACCCAACGGCAAGCTCCTCAAGCGCAAGCTGCGCGACCCGTACTGGAAGGACCGGAACGTTGCCATCTAGTCCCGCCTTCAACCACGTTCTGGAATTCCCGGGCGGCTACACCCGCTCCGTCGGCCCGGTGATCGGGCGGTTCCTGAGCGAACTGCGCGACGGCAACCTGGTGGGGGTCCGCACGGCCGCCGGCCAGGTGCTGTTCCCGCCGCAGGAGTACGACCCGGCCAACGGCCACTCCGTCACCGACGAGTTCGTCACCGTCGGCCCGGTCGGC
>JBDSTJ010000072.1:0-3141 GCA_039928335.1 Streptosporangiaceae bacterium
GGCGGCCGGGATGACCTCCATCTCGGCCCGCCGCTCGATCAGGTTGTAGATGCACTGCTCGCTGATGAGGCCGAGGCTGCCGCGCCGCCCGGCGATCTCGTTGCCCTGGGCGATGGCCCAGCCGGGAAAGTTCGACGAACCGGCGTAGAGGATCTTGCCCTGCTGGATCAGGACGTCGACCGCCTGCCAGATCTCCTCCCATGGGGTGGCCCGGTCGATGTGGTGGAACTGATAAAGGTCGATGTGGTCGGTGCCGAGCCGTTTCAGCGAGGCCTCGGCCGCGCGGCGGATGTTGAGCGCCGACAGCCTGTCCTCGTTGGGCCAGCCCGAGCCGGTCATGGAGCCGTACACCTTGGTGGCCAGGACGGTCTTGTCCCGGCGGCCGCCGCCCCGGGCGAACCAGCTGCCGACGATCTCCTCCGTCCGGCCCTTGTGGTCCCTGCCGTAGACGTTCGCGGTGTCGAAGAAGTTGATGCCGGCGTCGTGCGCCGAGTCCATGATCGCGTGGCTGTCGGTCTCGGAGGTCTCGGGACCGAAGTTCATGGTGCCGAGCACCAGGCGGCTGACCTTGAGTCCGGTCCGGCCGAGCTGCGTGTAGTCCATGACATCCCAGCCAACCACTTCGAGGGCACTCGAAGTCGACCTGCTGGCAGATTTGAGACAGTCCAGACCCGCCGTGCCCGATCAAGAGACGTCGGCGCGAACTCCAGGCTGCGCACTAGGCCAGCAGCGCGATGAACTCCGGCAGGGAGATCAGGCCGTCCTGGTCGGTGTCTGCCTTCCCGAAGATCTCGGCGAGCTGCGCGTCGGTCATCGGCTCGCCGCTGCGCTCCCAGAGCCGGGTCAGCTCCTGAGGCGTGATCATGCCGTCGTTGTTGGTGTCGACGACATGGAATGCCTCCGCCGCCTCCTGCTCGGTGAACGCCATGGCCGGGCCCTTCTGTCGCGTGGTCGGAAAAGCCCACGCTACAGCGTGCCTACCTGGTCGACAGCCGTCGCTCCACGGCCGGGGCCGCCTCGTCGCCCGCCCGGTGCCCGGGACCGAGCGGCCGGGCCGGCACACGCGCCGACAACCGCCTGGCGAGCAGGGCGAGCTGGAACGGAATCGAGGTCATGTAGAGGGAGAAGCACCGGACGATCGTGGGGCTCTGCTGGGCGTCGAAACCGGCCACCAGGACGCTCGTGTAGACGAGGCCTGCGGCCCAGCCGGGCCAGAACCAGCCGCGGTCCATCAGGCAGTGGGCGTGCACGAGGACCACCGCGGCCATGAAGCAGAAGGACAGCACTATCGCGCAGGCCCAGCCGACCACACCCCCGCCGTCCCACATCGACGACCGCAGCACCGGGTGACCCAGCAGTGCCACCAGGAACGACACCGCCACGGCCGTCAGGGACGTCACCGCCGCCCCGCAGAGCACCATGCGTCTTCTCCTCGCGAACTCCACCAGCACCCTCCCGTCGGCTGCCATCGATCCTGGCGTGGGCGGTCCCCGGAACGGTGCAGGAGTCGATCGGCGGCGATCCCCCCACGTTTCCGGGAATAACGCGACCGGGTCAGGTTTTCCGCCGGGCAGGAAAGGAGAAGGGAAGACCGTGAAGCAGCTCGTGGTTTGGGGCGCGGTCAGCGCCGTCGGCGCGGTCAGCTGGGGAGTACTGGCACTGGCCAGGGGCGAGGACGTCTCGGCCGTCTGGATCCTGTTCGCCGCCGTGGCCTCCTACGCCATCGCCTACCGTTTCTACGCCCGGTTCCTCACCTACCGGGTCCTCGAGGTCGATCCCGCCAGGGCCACCCCGGCCGAGGTGCACGACAACGGGCTCGACTTCCACCCCACCGACCGGCGGGTGCTGTTCGGGCACCACTTCGCCGCGATCGCGGGCGCGGGCCCGCTGGTCGGGCCGGTGCTGGCCGCGCAGATGGGCTACCTTCCCGGCACCCTCTGGATCATCATCGGCGTCATCTTCGCCGGGGCGGTGCAGGACCTGGTGGTCCTGTTCTTCTCGATGCGGCGCGGCGGCCGGAGCCTCGGTCAGATGGCCCGCGAGGAGATCGGTCCGTTCGGCGGCGCGGCGGCGCTGATCGCGGTCCTCTCCATCATGGTGATCCTGCTGGCGGTACTGGCGCTCGTCGTGGTCAACGCGCTCAAGGGCTCACCGTGGGGCGTCTTCTCCATCAGCATGACGATCCCCATCGCCCTGCTCATGGGCGTCTACATGCGCTACCTGCGGCCGGGCAGGGTGATGGAGGCCTCGGCGATCGGGATCACGCTGATGCTGCTGGCCATCGTCGCCGGCAAGTGGGTCGCCGACTCGGGACTGGCCGGCGCGTTCGACTGGTCGCCCTCCACCCTGGTCCTGGCCCTGGTCGGCTACGGGTTCGTCGCCTCGGTGCTGCCGGTGTGGATGCTGCTCGCACCGCGCGACTACCTGAGCGCGTTCATGAAGGTCGGCGTCATCGTGATGCTGGCGCTCGGCATCCTGTTCTCGCTGCCCGTGCTCAGAACCGACGCGATCACCTCGTTCGCCCGGAACGGCGACGGGCCCGTGGTGGCGGGGTCACTGTTCCCGTTCGTCTTCATCACGATCGCCTGCGGGGCGCTGTCGGGCTTCCATGCACTGATCTCCTCCGGCACGACGCCCAAACTGATCGAGAAGGAACCGCAGATCCGGGTGATCGGTTACGGCGGGATGCTCACCGAGTCGTTCGTCGCCATCATGGCGCTGATCGCTGCGTGCATCATCGACCCCGGCCTGTACTACGCGATGAACATGCCGGGCCCGGTGCTCGGCCCGACGCTGCAGTCGGCCTCGGACGCGGTGGCGGCCGTCGGCTTCACCATCAGCCCCGACCAACTGGCGACCGCGGCCAAGGAGGTCGAGGAGAGCACGCTGGTCGCGCGGAGCGGGGGCGCGCCGACGCTCGCAGTCGGCATCGCGGAGATCTTCTCCTCGGTGCTCGGCGGGAAGGCGTTCTGGTACCACTTCGCGGTGATGTTCGAGGCGCTGTTCATCCTCACCACGGTCGACGCCGGCACCCGGGTGGGCCGGTTCATGCTGCAGGACACCGTCGGGAACGTGTCGAAGAAGTTCGGCGACGTCAGCTGGAAGCCCGGCCTCTACACCTCCAGCGCGGTGATCGTCGCG
>JBDSTJ010000073.1:0-2740 GCA_039928335.1 Streptosporangiaceae bacterium
ACCGTGGTCATCGCCGCGCCGCCCGCCGCCACCTGCCGGTGGAAGGCGATCAGGTCGTCGCTGACCAGAGCCTGAGGAGTGCGTCCTTCGAAGGTCGCGCCCTTGATGATGCGGTTGCGCAGGGTCAGCGGGCCCAGCCGGGCGGGCTGGAAGATGTCGGGGGATTCCATCGGGCTCCTCAGGCGGGTGCGCCGAGACCGGCGGCCACGAAGGCCACGACGGTGCCGGCTGCGGGTGGGGACGGGGCGGTGCCGGGTTCGGTGAACTCGGCGAACGGTGTGCCGTAGGTGAGCAGGACCAGGTCACGGGCCATCTGCCAGCGACCGGCTGCCTGGTGTGTGGTCAGTCCGGGATGGGCCCGGGAGATCAGTTCGACCCAGGGTTCGGGGGCGGACCAGGGCGAGCGCCAGGGCAGCGGGTGCCCGGCCAGGACCAGCCGAGCCAGCAGCCCCAGCAGCCAGCGGGTGTCGGGGTCGACGGCGAGCCGGGCCATCGGCTCGACGAGGATCGCCGCGAGGTCGTTCACGGACGGCGGATCGGTGGCCTGGGAGAGATCGTCGAGAACGGTCAGCCGGTCCTCCCAGCGGCCCCGCAGCCGGCTCTCGAGCAGGGCGGTGACCAGGTCGGGCTTGGACCCGAAGTGGTAGTGCACGGCGGCCGGGTTCATCCCGGCGGCTTTGTTGACCGCCCGGACCGACACGACGTCGTATCCCTGCTCGCGCAGCAGCCGTTCGGCGGCGAGGAGGAGCCGGCTGCGGGCGTCGGACGACGTCTCGGACTTCATGCCCCCAGTCGAACACGGATGGCCATCGCCGGTCAATCAGCAGTTCAATCACTATTTCAATCACCGACTGGAATCTGTAGGCTTCCGGGCCATGACGAGATCCCAGGTGGTAGTGATCACCGGAGCGGCCGGCGGAATCGGCAGTGCGACGGCGCGGCGACTGGTTCGGGACGGTGCCACGGTGGCGCTGCTGGACCGCGACGCAGGAAGGCTGGCCGCCCTGGCCGAGGAGCTCGGTGAACGGGCTGCCGCCTACGAGGTGGACGTGACCGATCTGGCCGGGTTGACGGAGGTGATGCGGCAGGTCGGCGACCGGTTCGGCGGCATCGATGTACTGATCGCCAACGCCGGGATCAGCGGACCGCTCGCCACGGTCGCCACGATCGAGCCCGAGGCGTTCGAGCGCGTTGTGGAGATCAACCTCCTCGGCGTCTGGCGCACGGTCAGGGCGGCGCTGCCGCAGGTGACGGCACGGCGCGGGTACATCCTGTTGACCTGCTCGATCGCCGCGGCGATCCCGTGTCCCACCGTCGCGGCCTACGGGGCGACCAAGGCCGCGGTCGAGGCGTTCGGCCGGGCCCTGCGCATCGAACTGGCCCACACCGGCACCGAAGTCGGCCTCGCCTACTTCGGCGCCGTCGACACCCCGCTCGTCCGCGGCCTGATCACCCGGCCCGCGCTGGCCCAGGGCCTCGACCGGCTGCCCAAGGTGATCGGGGGCCCCATCGCACCGTCGCGGGCCGCCAGGGCGATGACCTCGGGCATCCGGCGGCGGGCCAGGTCCGTGCACGCACCGTGGTGGGTGCCCGCCCTGCTCGCGCTACGAGCGCCACTGTCGTGGGCCGACCGCCTCGCGGCCCGATTCCCACCCCTGGCCAAGCTCATCCAGAGCTCAGCTGGCCACTGATACCGTTTTTTCGCCCTCCGCGTGGTGTGGCGCGGAGCCGTAGATGAATCCGTAGCGGTAGCCGCGATCTGGTGGAACGGCAGGCACGTGCGACGGCAGGTGGTCCACCAGCCCGAGGCACTCGGTGGTGATCTGTGCCGTCGAGCGGTCTCCACCCAGACGT
This sequence comes from Streptosporangiaceae bacterium, assembly GCA_039928335.1. Classification (GTDB taxonomy): domain Bacteria; phylum Actinomycetota; class Actinomycetes; order Streptosporangiales; family Streptosporangiaceae; genus Actinocorallia. The sequence goes on from JBDSTJ010000073.1 coordinate 1,855, forward strand.
CCGCGTAGACGATCAGGCAATGGCCCTGACGGCCTGGAGAATGACGTCGGCGACGGCGTTGGGCTGTGAGACGGGAAGCGCGTGCGACGCCCCGGCGATCTCGATCACGGTCTTCGCTCCGGCGCGGTCGGCCATGTAGCGATGGGTCTCCAACGGGATGTTGAGATCGAGTTCGGGGTAGATGAACCAGGAGCGGCGGCCGCGCCAGGACGGCTCGGCGGACTTCCCGTTCAGCGCCCGGTCGCTGAGCGGCCGCTGGGTCACCGCGCCCAGGGCGGCCTGGTCCTCGGCGAGATCGGCGGCGAACTGATGCTGGTAGCGGTCCTGCGTGATGTACAGGTCGGTGGTCCCATCGGGCAGGGAGAAAGCGGCGAGTGTCGCACCGAGGGTGCTTCCGGGGAATTTCGCCGACAGTTCACCGATGCTCTCGCCTGCCTCCGGTGCGAACGCGGCGACGAACACCAGGGCCTTGACCTTGTCGTCGTGGATCTGGGAGATGACCTGCCCGCCGTAGGAGTGGCCGACCAGGACGACCGGACCTTCGATGCCCGCGATCAGGCCGGCGACGGTCGCGGCGTCGCCTGCGACATCGCGCAGCGGGTTGGCGGCCGCGATCACGCTGAGGTCATGCTCACGGAGCCGGCTGATGACAGAGCTCCAACTGGCCGACTCAGCGAAGGCGCCATGGACGAGGACGATGGTGGGACTCGAGATCTGCATCGTTCCAGTCTTGCTCACGGGTGAGGGCTCCCTCCCTCCGCACAAGCCAAGAATGCCCTAAACTAGGATCAATAGCCGGGTCGATTTCGGGTGTGCAGCGTATCTACGCTGGGATGCTCGGCAGGACAGATCCCGCCCTGATCCGGGCTTGGTCGCAGGCCGACCC
>JBDSTJ010000074.1:0-3060 GCA_039928335.1 Streptosporangiaceae bacterium
TGTCCGCTGCCTCGGCAGCGGACAAGACCCACTCGGGTCCGTGTCACCAGGGGCAGAGCAGAGCGTTGGCTCAGGTCACCGTGGGTATGCGGAGCGCGAGTGCGGGACGGGTTCCGGTCCGGGCACGAGGGGACAAGGCGGGCCAGCACCCGGCAACCCGCTCGGACAACCCCCTCTGGGGACCCCAGTGCACTCCCTCGCCAGCACCCTCCCGGGCCGCCGAGCCGAGGGCCAGATCCCGGCGCGCTGACGCGCCGGGAATGCACCTCAATCTGTCGGGCTGACAGGATTCGAACCTGCGACTTCTTGCTCCCAAAGCAAGCGCGCTACCAAGCTGCGCCACAGCCCGTTCCTGGCCTCGCAACGCCTCTGCAGCTTACCTCTCGTCAACACTCCCACCTGGGGAGATGGAGACACAGGTCGGATATGGCGTGAACCTGCGGCCCCCTGCTCCCACAGCAGGTGCGCGACCGAGCTGCGCTACGCCCCGTTGCCAACGGTCATGAGTGTAGCGCTAGTTGGGTTTGTGGTGCTGGCGCATATTCCGCCGCTCGTCAGACCGATCCCGGCTGCTGGGCATTCCCTGTCAGGTGGCCCACTGACAAGCCCGTTCTTCTGGTTCAGGTCGCGTGTCACGTTGATGAGCGACCGACCTTGAGCCATCGGAGAGGGCAGCTTCATGACCGCGATCGAGACGAGAGACGCCCACAAGGGCGTGGAGGCCGAGCCGCAACGCGATCTGGGGCGCCAGTTCTGGCGGATGTGGACCGCGGACCTCGCCGCGGGGCTCGGGGAGGGCATCCGGATCGGGGCGCTGCCGCTGCTGGCCGCCTCGCTCAACTACACGCCGAGTGCGGTGGCGGCGGTCTGGGTCGCGGGCGGGCTGCCGTTCGTGCTGGTCGGGCCGTTCAGCGGGGTGCTCACCGACCGGTGGCGTGACCGCCGGAAGATGATGTGGATCTCCGACACGGTGGCCGCCACCTCGGCGCTGCTGTTCGCACTGGTGGTCGCCACCGGCAACGCGACGATTCTGGCGCTGGTCGTCTTCAACTTCATGATCGGTTCGATCGCGACGCTGCGGGACAACGCGGCGACCGCGGTGGTGCCGCAGATGGTGCCCCCGCATCTGCTCGACAAGGCCAACAGCCGGGTCCAGGGGGTGCAGAGCCTCACGATCGACCTGATCGGGCCGCCGCTCGGCGCGTTGATGTTCGCGTTGCCCAACGGCATGCCCTTCTTCCTGGACGCGCTGGCGTTCGCGATCGCCGGGGTGCTCATCTTCGGGCTCAGGATCCCGCGCATCCATCTGGACGTGTCGGAGGATCAGGTCCGGGAACCGCTCCGGGCCAGGACCATCGTGGCCGACATCAGGGAAGGCGCCCGCTGGTTGTGGCGGAGCCGGTTGCTGCGCTCGCTCTGCCTGGTCGTCGGTTTCACCACGATGGCCGTGTTCTCGGCGATCTCGGTCGCGGTCCTGTACGCCTTCGAGATCCTGCACGTCGGCCGCACCGCCTATGTCCTGCTGCTCGCCGTGATCGCGCTCGGCGCGGTCGTCGGCTCGCTGGCCGCCCCGGTCCTCACCCACCGGATCGGCCGTGCCGCGACGCTCCGGGTGGCGCTGATGGGGGCCCCGGTCGCGTTCGTCGTCGCCGGGCTCACCTCGAGCGCTGCCGTCGCCACCGCCGCGCTGACGGTGGTCGGCGCGACCGTCGGGATCTGCAACGTCGTCACGGTCTCGCTCCGCCACGTTCTCGTTCCCGTCGAGATGATGGGACGCGTCAACTCCTCCTACCGGCTCGTCGCCGTCGGCATGGGCCCGCTCGGCGCGCTTGTCGCGGGCGTCTCCGGTGAACTCCTGGGCCTGCGGGCACCGTTCTTCATCAGCGCCGTCGCCGCGTCCGCGGCGCTCTTCATCGCGGTGAAGCACGTGTCCGACCCGACCATCGACTCCGCGCTCAACCCGCGCGAAGAGGAGGCCGAACCCGTCGGCCCCGTCGGCCCGGTCGAACCGGCCAAGCCGCGCGGCCGCCGCTGGCGTAAGCTCCTCGGCGGCTTCCTGGCCCTGGTCCTGGTCCTGATCGCGGGCGGTGCCGGCTATGCCACCTGGACGGTCCGCCGTTCCTTCCCCGGCGCCGGCGGCCAGGTCGCCATTCCGGGGCTGGCCGGCAAGGCCGAGGTCGTCCGGGACCGGTTCGGTGTCCCGCAGATCTACGCCGACACCCCCGGCGACCTGTTCCTGGCGCAGGGCTACGTGCACGCCCAGGACCGTTTCTGGCAGATGGACGTCCAGCGGCACATCACCGCGGGACGTGTCTCGGAGCTGTTCGGCGAGACCGAGGTCGAGACCGACAAGGTCGTCCGCACCCTCGGCTGGTACCGCGTCGCCCAGCAGGAGGTCGCGCTGCTCCCCAAGGAGACCCAGGACCACCTGCAGTCCTACGCCGACGGCGTCAACGCCTATCTCAAGGACCACACGGGCTCCAGCCTGAGCGCCGAGTACGCGATCCTCGGTCTCGTCAACGGCGGCTACCAGCCCGAGGCCTGGACGCCCGCGGACTCCGTCGCGTGGCTCAAGGCCATGTCCTGGAGCCTGCGCGGCAACATGGACGAGGAACTCCAGCGCTCGCTGCTGGCCGCCAAGCTGCCGCTGGACCGCGTCGCCCAGCTCTATCCCGGTTACGACTTCTCGACCCAGCGCCCGATCGTCGCCGACAAGGGCGGGGCCGAGCCCCCGGCCGAGCCGCCGGCGCCCCAGTCCGTCGAGGTCAAGGCGATCGGCGGGGTCACCAGGGTCCTCGACCGCGTACTGGGCCCGAGCGGTCCGGGCATCGGCTCCAACTCGTGGGTCGTCGCGGGGAGCCGCACCACGACAGGCAAGCCGATCCTCGCCAACGACCCGCACCTCGGGCCGCAGTCACCGAGCATCTGGTACCAGGCCGGCCTGCACTGCAACACCGTCGGCCCGGCCTGCCCCTACGACGTGACCGGTTTCGGCTTCGCCGGCATGCCCGCGGTGTTCATCGGCCACAACTCCCAGGTCACCTGGGGCCTCACGAACCT
>JBDSTJ010000075.1:0-10754 GCA_039928335.1 Streptosporangiaceae bacterium
GAGCAGACCGCCGGCCTGACACACGATCCCCTTGCCGTCCGAAGACACAACGATCTTCGACCGGACACCGGTATTCTTCACGTGAGAAGTGCCTTTGCATTGGTGCGGACTGGACCCTAGACAAGCCCTATCCTCCCAGCTCAAAGGCACTTCTCTCATGTCAACGATCAGACCAGCACCCGCCCGGTGAAAGCGCGAGGCTAGCCTGTCGTGCCACCCACCGCCGAATTATTTCTACCCTGGGCGCGGGTGATCGACGTTCCTCTCTGACGTATGGCAGCGCTCAGCCTTCGCCGTAGCGGTCTGCCCTCGGTATTCCTGGGCAGGGGTGCTCCGCGGTTCGTTACACAGACGGCGCCCTCATCTGCCGCGAGTCGCGCGTCAACAAGATCGCGATTCGTGCGCGTCCGGTCGATCCGGGTGTCGGCGGGTCGTCGAGCGGACGTCGTGTCGGACCGTTCCTGGGTCGCCGTCACGACGGCCGAGCACACATCCAGCGACACGATCGCGACAGCCGAGCACACATGGAGCACACAAGGGCCCTAGAACGCGATCAGGGCATCCACGGAAGCCCGTGGATGCCCTGATTCTGGGGTGCGCCGCCAGGGACTCGAACCCCGGACCCGCTGATTAAGAGTCAGCTGCTCTAACCAACTGAGCTAGCGGCGCCTGCTTCGGGCAACCCAGGGGTTGCCTTCCGACATGGAGAACATTACCAGGCGTCCAGGGTGTTCGCGAACCGGTTGATCGCGGTGGGGTGGTCAGGCCTTTGAGGGTGGTCGGTGAGCACAGCTCAGCCGGCGCCGCGCCCATGATGCCGCCGGCGTTCTGAGGCGTCCCCCGGCAAAAGAATGATCATTTGTTGTGCGGGTGCGGCTCGGCTGGTCCGGTTCCTCCCTTCCCGCCGCCCAAGATCGAGGCGAGGGGGAACTCATGTCACATGGGATAAAGAAGGGCACCGCGGCCTGTCTCGCGGTGTTGTCGGCAGCCGCGTGCGCGCAGACCCGGGATGTGTCCGGGGTCGGGAAGCAGGCGATGGTCAAGTCGATGGTGCAGAAGAAGCAGGCAGTCCGGCTCATCGGTGACGGCTCGACCTCGGACACCGGCCCGCAGCCGAGCACCTGGAAACCCCGGAAGCTGGCCCCGGGGGAGCAGCCGCCGCAGTTCGTGGTCCTGTCCTGGGACGGCGCGGGCGCGCCCGCACCGAACCTGTTCTCGCGTTTTCGCAGGTTGGCGAAACAGCACAACGCCGCGATGACGTTCTTCCTGTCCGGGCTCTACACCCTTCCGGCGTCGAAGAAGCGGCTCTACCACCCGCCCGGCCGGTCCCGTGGCGACTCCGCGATCCCTTTCCTGCAGGACAAGAGTGTGCACGAGACGATCCGGCAGGTCGGGCTGGCCTGGCGCGAGGGCCATGAGATCGGCACGCATTTCAACGGTCACTTCTGCGGCCCTGGCGGCGTCGCCTCGTGGAGCCCGAAGGAGTGGCGCAGCGAGATCGACCAGGCGGTGAGCTTCGTGACGCACTGGAAGACCAACACCGGGTTCACGGACCTGCCGGCGCTGCCGTTCGACTACCGCAAGGAGCTCATCGGATCGCGCACCCCGTGCCTGGAGGGCCGGGCGGGGCTGCTGCCGACCGCGCGGAAGCTCGGCTGGAAGTACGACTCCAGCGGGACCGGCCAGCAGGTGTGGCCCAGGCGCAGGCACGGCCTGTGGAACATCCCGCTTCAGTTCGTACCGATGCCCGGCAGGTCCTTTGAGGTGCTCTCGATGGACTACAACTTCCTCGCCAACCAGTCGAAGGGCCTCAACGGGCCGATCTCGAAGTATGACGCCTGGGAGCGGCAGACCCGCACCGGGCTGCTGCGCGGATTCGACCGGGCCTATGAAGGCAACCGGGCACCGCTGATCGTCGGCAACCACTTCGAGGAGTGGAACGGCGGGATCTACATGAACGCCGTCGAGGACTTCGTCAACGAGGTGGCCGCGAAGCCGAAGGTGAAGCTGGTGTCGTTCCGGCAGCTCGTGAGCTGGCTGGAGCTCCAGGATCCGGCGACGCTTGCCCGGCTGTGCGACCTCGGGGTAGGGGAAGCTTCGGACAATTGGTCCTGAACCCGTGCATAACCCGGACTTCTTCCGGGTAAATGCGCGGTGAACACCACAGGTGAGCGTGCGGGAGGTTGAACAGATGATCTTCCCCGGTCGCCAAGAGCGGATCCTGGCCGATCTGGAACGTCAGCTCTGTGCCGAGTCCCCTGAGCTGGTCGCCCGCTTCCAGGTGTTCGCGAGGCTGGCCCGGGACGAGGGCCCGCCGCCGCGCGAGCTACCCGGCGTCTGAGGCGCGCAGCCCGTCCAGGACCTCCCCGACACAGTCCGGGGCCGCCTGGTAGGGCAGATAGAAGCCGATCCGGTCGGCAATGCCGCCGGCCCTCGCAGTGATCGCCGCGGCGACCTCCGTGGGGCTGCCGACCACGCCGATCCGGTTGAGCAGCTCGTCGTCGATCAGCTTGGGCAGCTCGGCCCACCTGCCCTGCTTGACCAGGTCGCGAAGCTCCGGCTGAAGATCGGCGTAGCCCTCGGCCTCCAGCACCGGCCGGTAGGCCAGCGTCGAACCGTAGAAGGCCAGCATCTGCCGCACGCCCGCGCGCGCGGCTTCGATCTCCTGCTCGTCGCGCCCCGCGCCCACGATGAACTGCAGGCACACCTCGAGATCGGTCCGCTCGCCCATGCCGGCGGCCAGCGCCGGCAGCGTCGTCCCACGAACGAAGGCGTCGGAGTTGAACGGGTGCACGAGGTAGCCGTCGGCGACCTCGGCCGCCGTCCGGGTCATCAACGGCCCGACCCCGGCCATCAGAACCTTCGGCGGCCCGTAGGGGTTGGGGCCCGGGTTGAACATCGGCGGCATCAGCGTGTGCGAGGTGAACTCACCCTCGAAGTTGAGCGGCTCACCGGTCTGCCAGCAGTTCAGTACGGCCTTGACCGCCAGGACGTGCTCGCGCATCCGGGCGGCCGGCTTGGACCACTCGCTGCCGTAACGCCGCTCGATGTGCGCCTTCACCTGGCTGCCCAGCCCCAGCCGGAACCGGCCCTTGCTGAGGACCTGCAGGTCGTAGGCGAGATGGGCGAGGTGGACCGGGCTGCGCGGGAAGGCGACCGCGATGTTGGTCATCAGGTCGAGGCCGGACCCGGCGGCGAGTGCCAGCGGCAGGAACACGTCGGTGGGACCCTCGAAGGTGAAGATCCCGTCGAAGCCCATCTCCCGGTACTCGGCGGCGCGCGCGGCCGACTCCGAAAGCGGGGCCGCGAGCTGGGTGTCGATCGGCGTCATCACGCCGCGAGCGTAGCTCAGCCCGGAATCGGCCCAGTGCGGGACTCCCCTACAGCGGCCCGTCGAGTCCGGAGAAGTCCCGCTTGACCACGACGTTCCGGTCCGAGATCCGGGCTCCCAGGGACAGCTGCGGCCAGAACCCGGCCAGCTCCTGACGGCTGCGCTCGCTCCACTCCCGGGCCTGCCGGTCGCGCGTCTTGTAGTAGTTCAGTGCGTAGCCGCCCTCGTGGACGCGCAGCAGCGCGAAGCCGCCGGGATACTCCTTGACCGCGCTGACCTCCTGATGGGTCACGTGCGGGGCGAGGGGGAAGACGGCCCGCCGGTTCCGGTGGGTGTGCCCGGCGTGGTGCAGGAAGACACCAGGCGTCCTGGCGTAGCCGGCGAGGATCGACAGGGCCTGCCCGGCCTCGAGTGACTGCTGGCCGGTGACCGCCAGCGGTGAGGCCTCGACGAACAGCGGGTGGTGCCCGAACACGAGCGTCGGCCGGTCCCTGTCCTGTGTGAGCGTCGTGGTGAACCAGTCGAGCTGCTCGGCCGACAGCCCGCCGGCGTCGCCTCCGCCGCCTTTCTTGTCGTAGGTGTCGAGGCCGATGATCCGCAGGCCGCGCAGCTCCCTGGCGAAGTAGGCGGGCCCGCCGGCGGGAAAGAAGCCGTCGCGGAAGCAGTCGTTGCCCTGCCACTGCCCGGCGCTGCACTCCTGCCCGTCGTGCGCGCGGTCGTGGTTGCCCCGCGTCACCAGATAGTCGGTGCCGAGTGTCCCGAACCGGTCGAGCAACTGCCTGGCCCGGCCCACGTCGGCCGGCGCGCCCTCGCTGGTCACGTCACCGGCCGCGAGCAGCCCGGCCGCGCCCCGGCTGCGCGCGTCGTCGACGAGGGCCGTGGCCATGATCTCCGGGTAGGGCGGGTGGCCGGGAACCTGGGAGATCCCCTTGATCGCGGGGATTCCGCCGACCAGCCCGGCGACGGTCTCGCCGAGGTGCAGGTCGTTGCAGAGGGCCAGGGAGAACAGGAACCGGCCGGGCGGCGGTTGCGGGGTCGTGAAGCCGTAGGCCCCGCTCGGTGTCCAGGTACCGGCCGCGTTCCCGGCGACGAGATCCAGGCTCGTCGGCGTGGCCGTCCTCCCGCGCGATCTTGCCTCGTAGTAGTACCTCTCGCCGGGCTCCAGGCCGGTGATCTCGACGTAGTGGTACGGGGTGTCGTCGGGCCCCCGCGCCACCCGGTTGAGCCGGCCGGGCCGGGTCCCGAACCGGACCTCGGCGTCGGCGGGGGCCGGGATCATCCGGCCGAGGCCGTCGTCGGTGCCGGGGATCCCGGTGTACCAGGTGAGGACCGCGCTCGTCTCGGTCAGCGTGACCAGTTCGAGGTCGACGGGCAGGACCGCGTCGGGGCCGGCCCGGCGTGCGGCGGCGTGCGCCCGGTCCAGATCGGAGCTCTGCAGGAGCGCCGCCCCCGCGACGACGGCGCTCCAGCGGAGGAGTTCACGGCGGTTCGGGCGGCAGCAGATCACCTACGAAAAGTAGACGCCTCCACTGAACGTGAACAAGACTCTCATTTGCCCGGACATGGCCAGGATCTCACCGGGGCAGCGGGAGCCAGGCCTGCTGCTTCAACGTCACCGGGTCGCTGGCCTTGAGGCCGTTGGCCGAGACGGTCCACAGGGTGTCACCGATGACCAGGGCGCGGTCGAGGGTGCTGGGCATCGACCGGTCCACCGGATGCCTGATCGTGCCGATCTTCCGGACGCCGTCGGCGGTGACGTTGAGGACGAGCGCGCCGCCCCCGGCCCGGGAGTAGACCGGGATCACGGTCAGGCCGGTGGCCGGCCAGTAGAGGAAGGCGTGCTGGTCCCAGTCGGACTGGGTCTCGGAGTCCTTGGGTAGGACGAGCTGCGACAGCCGCTTGGGTGCGCCGGAGACGTCGAACAGCGAGACCTGCGCACCCAGCCTGCGGCCCTGCGCGTCGGCCTCCTGGCCCACCCCGATGATCCTGCCGTCGCCGGCCGGGTGCAGATAGGCCGAATACCCGGTGATCTTCAGTTCACCGGTGACCCGCGGGGCTGCGGGGTCGTTGAGGTCCAGCACGTACAGCGGGTCGACCTGCCGGAACGTCACGACATAGCCCTTGGTCCCGACAAAGCGCACCGAATAGATCCGCTCCTTCCTGCCGAGCCCGCCGAGCTTGCCGACCTGGGTGAGCGAAGCCCCCTTGGGCGCGAGGACATAGACGGAGCTGTCCTTGTCCGCGGTCGAGGCCACCCGCAGGTTCCCGCCGTACTCCGATATCGAGTACTGGTTGAGCAGGCTTCCGGGCACCGAACCGGACGCGACATAGCGGGGCCGTCCGGTACCGGACACGTCGAACTTGTGGATCTCGGTCGCGCGCTGCTTCGGCACGAATGTGCGGTCCCAGACCTCGGGCCACAGCGTCCACGGCGTACCGGTCACATAGAGGCTGCCACCCGTGCCGTAGACGGTCTCCCCGTCGGCCACCACCGAGACCGGCTGCGGGTCGCCGACGCCCTTCGCGAGGTCCACGGTGAGCACGGTCAGCATCGAGATCTGGTCGCTGTCCTTGGGCCTGCTGATCTGCTCGCAGGGCACCTGGTGCTTCTGCTCGACCCCGCCGGCCGTGACGGTGAAGGTGGGCTGCCAGGCCTCCAACGGGGTTGCGCGCACAACCGCCCGGTTGGTCTCGGTCGCGGCCCTGGCGGCCTTCTCCCAGTTCTTCTTCCTGCTCCAGTCGTGCTCGGGGAACTTGATCTCCGGTTGGCTGCGGACCACCACGCGGACGACCGAACCGACCTGCCGGGCATCGACCAGGCCGCCGGCCGCGGTGAGCTCACCGCTGATCACCGGGGCCCCGGAGCCGAGGTCCACCTGCAGGATCCGAATCTGCTGCGAGGGCACGAACCGACCTGGCATGATCTTCGAAGCGCCGCTCCACACCGAGGTGTCCTGCCCCAGCAGCAGGACCCGGTCTCCGCTGATCAGGAGCCCGGACGGGGCCTGGAAATCGCCGGGAAGCCTCAGCCTGGACGCCACCCTGCGGGTGGCCGCGTCCACCACGAAAAGGGTGCCGTTCGACGTGAGGATGATCCGGTTGCCGTCGGTTTTGACCTGGTCAGGTTCGTCGACGCCCGCCTCGTGAACGTTGGTCTCCGAGTGCGCGGGCCCCTGGGCTGCGGCGGCCTTCTCGGTTCTGGCGGCGGGCATGGGCCCGTAGTCCATCAGGTCCGTCTTGAAGCCGCCGTTCAGCCCGTACGGGCCGACCCGTCTGGCTGTGGCGGTGCGCAGTGAGGCGAGCAGTTCCGGGCAGTCCCGGTAGGCGACCAGCCGCATCGGCGGCGCGGACACGACGGGGGTTTGTCCCGTCGGTGCAGGGGAGGAGCAGGCGGTGGCGAGAAGGACCACGGCAAGGAGGACACGTCGCATGTGCCTAAGACGGGCGCGACCGCCCACCGCGTTGCCCGGTCCGCCGCCGCAAGATCGGTGAGTGGAGATTGACGGCCCGTTAAGCGCCTGGAAACGGGTCCGAAACACGCCTCGATGCACTATCTCATCGCACACTTCTCTCGACGGTGAATTTCCGGAAGGAAGCACGTTGTTGCTGTCGCTGGCCTCTCCCTCCTCCGCTCATTCCGTGCCAGGCCACACCCGGTGGCATCCCGAGATCCCCGCGGTCGCCGAGGTGATCTCGGGCGGTTCGATCAGGCTGGAGTGCCAGGCCCCCTGGCGGGACCGCGAAGCCCTGCTCTGCGGGCCCGTCGCCGTCGTCGGCGCCGAGCCCGGCGACGTGATCGTGGTCGACATCCTCGGCATCGGCCGGATGGACGGCACCTACACCGAGGCCGCGCACCCCGGGGTGATCGGCTGCGCGCCGGCCTCCGACGCGCTGCCCGGCCACCGGGCCGACCCCGACGGGGTGCTCCTCGGCCATGTCCGACCCGGCCTCGCGGCCTACCAGCCGGTCGCCGCGCAGGCGATGCGGTCGGCGGCGCGCCGCGAGGAGATCGGCAGCTGCGCGGTGGCCCGGCTGACCGACGGTTCGCGGATCGTGCTGCCCGTGCACGTCCGCGGGGCCAAGCTCTCGGTCGGCGACCTGCACTTCCCCCGGCACGCCGACGACGACTGCCTGCAGTCCGCCGGCGAGGGCTGGATCGATCTGCGGATCAACCTCACCAAGCGCGGCGTCGAGCGCTTCAGGGTCACCGGACCGCTCCTGATGCCCGGGCACGCGGCCTGATTGACACGGCGGACATACTGGTCGGTAACTCGGTGCCGATTCAGGGGAGCCGCTGTGCCGGACACGCTCGTCAAGCCCGCCAGATTCCTCGCGGAGACCGCCGGTTACCTGCTCAACCGGCGCAGCCGTGACCGGGCCGACCGGGAAACCCTCGAGGAGTTCCGGTGGAGTCCTGGCGCGCTCCCCGCAGGGATGACGCTGCGCTGGCTGGGCACTGCCGGCTTTGAGCTCGCCTACCTGGGCCACACCGTCCTGATCGACCCCTATCTCAGCCGCATCCCGCTCCGGCAGGTGATCGGCCGACGGGCCGTCCGGGCCCGCGAGGACGTGCTCGACCAGTGGGTGCGCAGCGCCGACGCGATCCTGGTCGGGCACACCCACTTCGACCACGCGTTGGACGTGCCCGCCATCGCGCGCCGCACCGGCGCCAAGGTCTACGGCTCGGAGTCGCTCAGGACCCTCCTGGGCCTGTACCGGCTCGCCGACCAGGCCGTGGTGGCCACGCCGTACCGGTCGTTCCAGAGCGGGCCGTTCACGATCACGTTCGTGCCCAGTCTGCACTCCAAGCTGTCCCTCGGGCTCCGGGTCCCCTCAGCGGGTGAGATCACCTGCGAGCATCTCGACGACCTGATGCCGCGCGCCTACCGGTGCAGTCAGACCTGGGGCATCCACATCGCGGTCGACGGCTTCAGCCTCTACCACCAGGGCTCGGCCGAGATCGACGACGAGGCCGTACGCCACCGCGGCGTCGACGTGTTCCTGTGTGGGATCGCCGGACGGCAGGTGTCGGACCGGTTCGTGGACCGGGCACTGCGACTGCTGGAGCCGCGCCTGGTGGTGCCGACCCACTACGACGACTTCCTGCGCCCCCTCGACGCGCCTCCCGGCTTCACTGTCGACGTCGACGTGACCGGATTCGTCAAGGAGGTCCACGCGGTCTCCCCGGACTTCGACATCCGCACGGTCGAACCCGGCGAACGCCTCTCCTAGTACGTGCCCTCGGGGAGCTTGGGGAGGTCCTTGACCAGGTCGGTCACCGAGCTGATCGTGTCGGCCGGGTACTTCCTGGGGATGGTCACCTCGACGTAGACCTGGCGGCCGACGAGGGTCCAGGTGACGGGCGGGTCGCCGGGCAGGGCGTACCAGTCGGTGCCGTTGATGGTGTCGACCTGGGCGATGTTGCCGGTGGCCGGGTCGGCGGGCCGGGCGACACCGCAGCGCAGCGAGATGGCCGGGGTGCCCCAGGCGGCGACCAGTGGCGAGCCCGGGTCGGTCTCGCGGCGGTCCAGCCCGTTGAGCCGGTCGGGGAGCTTCAGCGTGCCGCAGAGCCGGACCGCGGCGGCGTCGGGTGAGGGGGACGGGGTGGGCACCTGGACGGCCCCTGCCGAGCAGCCCGCAGTCAGCAGCAGACCGCCCAGGACGTACCGGAGCATCAGATATTGACGATCGGGCAGGTCAGGGTGCGGGTGATCCCGACGACGGCCTGGATCTGGGCGACGACCAGCTTGGCGAGCTCGTCCATGGTGTCGGCCTCGGCCTGAACGATCACATCGTAGGGTCCTGTCACATCGTCGGCGTGGGTCACGCCCCTGATCGTCGCGATCGTCCGGGCGACGTCGGCAGCCCTGCCGACTTCGGTCTGGACCAGGATGTAGGCCTGCGCCATTGCAATCCTCCCGACATGAGCCGTCTGTCCGCCACCGTACCGTGTATTGACGGGAACAGTTCATCGGGAGGGTCGGCAGTGGGGCAGAACATCGGGGAACTGGGCGAGTTCGGGCTGATTCGCGCGGTCACCCGCGGGCTACCCCAGGGTCCTGCCGTGGAACTCGGCCCCGGCGACGACGCCGCGGTCGTCGGCGTCCCGGACGGCAGGGTCGTGGCCACCTCGGACCTGCTGGTCCAGGACCGGCACTTCCGGCTCGACTGGTCCACCGGCTGGGACGTCGGGCGCAAGGCCGCCGCGCAGAACCTGGCGGACGTGGTCGCGATGGGCGCGCGGCCCACCGCGCTCCTGGTCGGTTTCGGCGGGCCGCCGGAGACCCCGGTGGAGTGGGTCGAGGCGCTGTATGCGGGTCTGCGCGAGGAGTGCGACCTGGTGGGCGCGTCGATCGTGGGCGGCGACGTGGTCCGGTCTCCGACGATCACCATCGCGGTCACCGCGCTGGGCGACCTCGCGGGCGCGGCGCCGCTGCTGCGGTCGGGTGCCAGGCCCGGCGACGTGGTCGCGGTGTGCGGGCGGCTGGGTTTCTCGGCCGCCGGGTTCGAGCTGCTGGCCGCCGGGCTGGACGGGCCACTGGCCGACGCCCACCGCCGACCGCGGCCGCCCTATGCGGCCGGTCCCGAAGCGGTCCGGCTGGGGGCGACCTCGCTGCTCGACGTCAGCGACGGGCTGGTCCAGGATCTCCGGCACATCGCAGCCGCCAGCGGAGTACGGATCGAGCTGTCCACCGGGCTGCTTCCCACGGCCCCTGGAGTGACCCTGGAGCACGTGCTGACCGGCGGGGAGGATCATGCCTTCGCCGGGACGTTCCCGTCCGCGCAGGGGCTTCCCGAGCGCTGGCGCGTGATCGGTTCGGTGGCCGAAGGGGAGGGGCTGACCGTCGACGGGTCCGCTTTCGGCGGCGGCGGCTGGGATCACTTCGCACCGACTCACTTCGCACCGTGACTGCGGGTAGAGGAACGGTCGGCACACTGTCAAATACCGGCACTCAACCCTGCCCGTATTCCCCGTCCGGTAGGCATGTTTGGTGTGCTTTTGGTATACATCCCAAGGACCTAAGAGGGTGGGGATGGGACGACACGCCAAGTTTTTCGGTGATGAGACGGGTTTTGCGGATCCGACCGGATTTGACGACCCACCGGCCAGGGGTGCTCGGGAGACCCAGCCGAACGTGGTGCCGCCGTTCGAGCCGGCCGCCAGATCTCGCCGCCGGATGTCGTGGATCGGCCGCACCCCGTTGATGCCGCTGCTCGCCGGCATCGCCGCCACCGGAGTGATCGCGGCGGCGTTCAGCACCCGCCAGATCTCCCTCAACTTCGCCGGCAAGTCGCCCGCCATCGAAGAGGCGAAAATCCCCCGGAACGACGACGTCCGCCCGAGCCGCAGTGCCGCCCGGTCGCCGCTCACCGTCCGCTTCAGGGTCGCCGGCCTGCCCAGCGGTGGGTTCACCGGCACCGT
>JBDSTJ010000076.1:0-7392 GCA_039928335.1 Streptosporangiaceae bacterium
CGAGTTCGACGCGGACGTCGGTCCCGTCGGGGGTGCGGAAGCTCACGGTGCCCGTCAGCGGGGTGCGGGTCCCGCTTCGGTAGTTCGTGGTGACCAGCGGCCAGCCGAGCTGTTCGGTCCGGCCGTCCGGCCAGACACGGTGGCAGTCGTTGAGGATGCGGTTCCCGTCGGGCTCCTCCTGGATGATGATGATCATCGCGAAGTCGTCGAAGGCGATGGGAACGTAGAGCCACCACATTCCGTCGAACGGCGGTTCCCCGGGCGCGCCCGCCGGCTCGCTCTCGCCGACCGGCCGGATACCCCAGGAGCGGTCCCGGGTGCCGCGCCAGGTGTCCGGGGTGAGGTTGTACTCCTGGCCGTCCACGACCAGGCTGCCCTCCCAGGACCCGACCTGGGCGAAGCGCTGGGCGTCGAGCGTCGTGCGGTGGCCGCCCGTGCGCATGATGTGCCGCTGCTCGGGGATCGCCGGGAAGAGCCCACGCCAGGTGATGTCGAGCGAGATGCCCTCGGTCTCCTCGATGATCAGCCGGGACGTCTTGAGCGGCTCGACGACCTCGAGCCGGTAGTTGCCGCAGTGCTGGTTGAGCCGATCGCTGTCCAGCCTGTCGCCGAAGTGCAGGGCCGTCTGCTCCTCACCGCGCCGCAGGAGGAAGAACGCGTCCTTGGTGCCGAGGTTCGGGTAGTAGCCGATCCCGGTGATCAGCATGAGGTCGCCGGTGCGGTCGTGGGCGTTCCAGTAGGACCGGTCGTAGAAGTTTCGGTCGCTGCCGACCCACTCGATGGGAGCGGCGATCTGGTGGATCGGGAACTCGTCGAGCGGGAAGACTCCGGGTACGTCGGGCATGGGCGAGATCTCCAGATCGTTCTACGGGGTGGCGGACGGGGACGGAACAGGGAGCAGCGTCACGGTGCCGCGGTCGCCGTCGACCCGGACCCGGTCGCCGGTGTGGAGCACTCGGGTGGCGCCCTGGGTGTTCACCACACAGGGCAGGCCGTACTCGCGGGCGACGACGGCGCCATGGGAGACCGAGCTGCCGATGTCGGTGACGAGCGCGGAGATCAGGGTGAAGTACGGCGTCCAGCCGACGTCCGTGACGGGCGCGACGAGGATCTCGCCGGGTTGTAGTTCCTGGGCCTGGGTGATCGTTGTGGCGACCCGGACCGTTCCCTCCACGACACCGCCGCACGCGGAGCGACCGACGATCACGCCGTCCTCGGTTGCTTCCGGGGGCTTCGGCCGGGTCGGCACGGGCCTGCCGACCGAGACGTCCGGGAACTCGAGCCGGGCCTGGAACGGGAGCGCCGCCCGTCGTGCCCCGGCGCGGTCGATCAGGTCCCCGACGTCGCCGGAACCCACGAGGGCGGGCAGTTCCGACCGGTCGAAGAAGAACACCAGGTCCGCATCGGGCAGCCGCCCCGTCGCGGCCAACTGCTCGCCCAGCAGGCGATAGCCGCGGCTGAGCCGGTGGGCGACCAGGACCATCCGCGACTTGGTCGCCTCACGTCCCCGTGCCCCGGCCTGCGCCAGCCGGGCCATCGCCCGCACCGCCCGGGAAACGCCCTCCTGCGGTGAGGCGCGCACCGGTCGGACGGTGTCGCCGGAGCGAAGGCGGGCACGGAGCATGGCCTGCATGATCGTGCCAAGACCTTCGGGGTCATCGCCCCACGACAGGTCACGCAGGCACAACTCCCGATAGCCCCGGTGACCGTGGCGCTGCAGGAACTCGTTGAACGTGCGGCTGATCGGACCGTCGCCCCCGGTCAGCCGGATCACGGCCTCAGCGGCATCGGCTTCGAGGAACGCCTCGGCTTGCGTCGGTTCCCCGGCGAGACGGCCCACAACGTCGTCCAGGTGCGCCAGCATCACGGCGCTCTCCACGTTGGTGGCGCCGGACATCAATGCGGTGGCCTGGGACCGACCCTCATCCTCGCTGCGGCCCGCGCGGATCGCCTCGCGAACCACCGTCTGTTCGAGCACGTTCGCGGCGACGGCGGAGCGCGCGGAGGACCGGACGTGGGTGAGCGTGACCTCGTTGTAGAACTCGATCCCCGCCTCGAGCCCGACGAGCAGGGCCGCCGGCTCGGCCGCGGACGGTGTCTCGAAACGGGCCAGATCACGGTCCAGACGGCGGATCGCCCGTCCCGCCGAGAGCGCGAACGTGGTCAGGCGGACGGTGTTGACCAGGCGGCGGACGAACGGCTTCGGCGGCTTCGGTACCAGCTCGTCCACGACCCTGCCCGCGATCGACAGTGAGTACTGCTCGAGCGAGTTGCCCAGGATCCCCGAGCTCAGGGCGGTGCCTTCGGTCATGTTGAGGAACAGGTGGCCGGAGAAGTAACCCATCTGCAGCCACCGGTCCTCCTGGTAGGAGTCCTGGACCCCGCCGGCGACCTGGACGAGCTGCATCGCGTACTCGATCGCCTGCCCGCTGACGGACGCCGTGAGCGGGCAGAACGCGCCGGGCATCATCTCCCCGACATTGCACCGGGTGTAGATGTGGTCCTCGCCGGCCACCAGGCTGTCCATCTCGGTCAGGTCGCCGGGCAGGGTGGTGATCGGCCGCGCCTGGAGCCAGCGGATCCCGCCGGCCTGGTCGATCGCCCATTCGAGGTCCAGGGGGATGCCCCACCGGGCCGCTGCGGTCCGGGCGCCGACCACGACGGCCAGGACCTCGTCGTCGGTGAGTGCCGGACTCGGCGCGGTCTGGCGGTCCACGATCTGCCCGCTGCGGTCGACCTCGTAGTGGTCGGAGCTCGCGGAGCCGTCGACCAGTGACTCCCCCAGACCGGGAACCGCGTCGACCACGCACAGGTCGCGTCGGCCGCTCGCCGGATCCGCGGTGAACACGACCCCGGCGGCGCGCGCGTCCACCATCTCCTGGACCACGAGGTGCATCGCGCCGCAGATCCCGGCGTCCGCGCGGTAGGCGGTCGCGCGCTCTGAGGACGCCGAGGCCACACAGTGCCCGATCGCGGCGAGGAGTTCGGTGTACCCGTTGACTCCCAGGACCGACTCGTACTGGCCGGCGAAGGAACTCTCGAGGCCGTCCTCGCCCGAGGCCGAGGAACGCACCGCTACCGAGCCCGCCATGTGGGTGTAGCGCGCTTGGAGCCCGGCGGGGAGCCCGACGGCGTCGGCGTTCGCGATGACGAACGCGGCCGGCACCGAGAACCCGGCAGCGGAGAGCTCCGCCAGGCCGAGAGCCTTGCCGCCGTACCTGGCGTCAATGACATCCGACAACTCGACGAGCTCGCTCCGCGGCTGGTTCACGGCAGTTACGTTACACTGTGCTCGGAAATGGACAAGCCCCATGGAAGACCACGTGACGTCCGCATTGACGGCGCCGTCCTGGACGCCGCGGCCGAGTTGCTGGCAGAGGTCGGCTACGCCGAGTTGACCGTGGCCGCCATCGCCGATCGCGCCGGCACCTCCCGGCCCGCGGTCTATCGACGCTGGCCCAGCAAGGCCCACCTCATCCACGAGGCGACCTTCCGGGACAGCGTCACCGCCGGCTCTCCGCAGACCGGCTCGTTCGCCGAAGACCTGCGCGAGATGGTGCGACGGACCGCGGAACTCCTGACCACTCCCATGGCCCGCCTGGCCGTACCCGGTTTGATAGCCGAGGCCGCGACCGACCCGGTCATCCACCAGCGCCTCCTCGACCGGTTCTCCGCCGAGGGATGGCGCGGTCTGGACGCCAACCTCGCCGCGGCCTGCGAGAGCGGCGAACTCGATCCCGACGTCGACACCCTCGTGCTGCTGGAGCTGGTCATCGGCTCCGCCCTGGCGGCAACGCTGATCAGAGGGTCCGACGGTCTCGGCCCGGACTGGGTCGACAAGACGACCCGCATCCTCCTCAACGGCGTGCGGCCCGCTGACCACCCCGCAACACCCTGAACCGGAGAACACCAGGAGTGCCTCGTCCGGAGTTCGCGGTCACGCGGGTGGGGAGAGGGCCGGGCGCCGGTTGTTGAGGATCTTGGTAGTGCTCTCGAGGCCCCGGGTGGCGGTGAGTCCGACGATGATGATCAGGCCGAGGATGAGCCTGGTGACCCAGATCTCCACGTCGTTGTAGTTGAGCAGGGTCTGGGTGATCGCCAGGATGATCACGCCGAGGAAGGTGCCGAAGATGCCCGCCCTCCGCCCGAAGACACTGACGCCGCCGAGGAGTACCGCGGCGAAGGCGAACACGGTGAGGTTCTCGCCGGCCAGGATGTCGGCTGACCGCAGGCGCATGAGCAGGGCGATGCCGGCGAGACCGGCCAGGAAGCCCGAACCGGTGAGTCCGACGACCGCTGCCAGGCCAGGCTGCAGACCCGCCCAGTCGCCGGGTTCACCGGGGCTCCGCAGCGCACTGAGCGGCCTGCGTATGGCGGGTATCAGCCACAGGAGGCCGCCGCCGACCGAGATGACCGTGAAGAGACCGAACCACAGTGCCGTCGGGGAGCCGCTGTCGAAGTCGAACGGGATCCGGCGGTACTGGGCGATGCCCAGGCTGATCGCCTGGAGGATGGTGGCGGCGCCCAGCGTCACCGCCCAGGCCGGCACCGAAAGCACCGCGACCACCACGCCGAGCAGGAATCCGACGATGGTCGCCAACCCCACCGCCACGATCAGCGCGACCGGCCTCGGCCAGTCCTCCTCGGTCGCCAGGTAGGCGCCCAGGGTGGCGCTGAAGCCCACGATCGACCCCACCGCGAGGTTGGGTGAGCCGGTACGCAGCGAGAACGCGAGTGCCGCGG
Source organism: Streptosporangiaceae bacterium (assembly GCA_039928335.1). GTDB lineage: Bacteria > Actinomycetota > Actinomycetes > Streptosporangiales > Streptosporangiaceae > Actinocorallia. The sequence goes on from JBDSTJ010000076.1 coordinate 4,744, forward strand.
CGGTCAGGCCGAGGTATCCGATCTGGTCCAGCGAAGAGGTGATCAGGCGTTCCGGCGTCGTGGCGAGCGTGGCGAGCACCAGGACGGTGGCGACGACGGCGAGGATGCCCTCCCAGGCCAGGTTCAGCGACAGCCGGTCGCGGTCCGGACGAGGTTGTTCGGCCACCGGGGGAGGCGGCGGCAGGTGGGAAAAGGGCGGGCCGGGGGAACGCGCCGGGCCGGGTGGTGGCATCTGCGGATTGGACCAGGACGGCGGCTTCCAACCGGGCTCCTCGGCAGGCGGCGGCGCGGCGGGTTCCTCCTGGAACGTCGGGCTGTCGTCGGCCTCGCGCTCCTGCGGCGGGTCCTGATCGGGCGAGGATTCGTCAGGGGGTCGGGTCACATTCGCCTCCTCAAAGCGTGCTCACCGGCATGAGTCTAGGGGTGGGTCACCTGACCAGCCAGGGCCCGGAGGAAAGATGGGGAGTGGTTGAGGCAGGCAGCGCGCCGACGTCGTCCGGGCGGGAACTGGCCACCGCATTCGAGTCGCGGGCCGCGGTGATCTCCAGATCGATGAGATCTTCACCTGCGCTTCACCGTGCCTCTGAGCCGCAGCCACGCCCCATGTGTTAGAACTGAGGCACGGCCCTGACCCCGCCGCTGTCTTCAGGCTGAGATCGCTCAGCCACGGAACGGTAGGGGGCTCTCAGTGAGCGAGCTGGCACTGCACACCCACGAGAGCGAAGGCTGCCTGGTGGTGGCCCTCGCCGGGGAGATCGACACGACCAACTCCGCAGGGCTTGTGGCCGAGCTGATCGCCGTGATCGAGACCGCGACCGGACCGGTGGTCCTCGAATGGTCCGACGTCACCTTCTGCGACTCCAGCGGCATCAACACCGTGGTCGTGGTGACCCGGCACGCGCGCACCCATGCGGTGCCGCTGGCCCTGGCCGGGGTGCGCGGCCGCGTCGCCAACGTCTTCACCCTGACGGCCCTGGACCGGGTCGTGCCGCTCTATCCCGACGTCGAGGCCGCCCTGCGGGCCTTCAGCGCGGGCCAGCAGAGCAGCGGTTAGGCACGCCGCACACGGATGTCGCCGGTGACGGCACGGGCGCGCACCCGGACGGTCTCGCCGGGCGTTCCCGGGTCCCCGACGTCGGTATGCACCCGGCCCGACAGCGAGTTCACGTCCAGCCGGGCCGCGGTGCCCTCGGCGATGCCGACCTCGATCCGGCCCGCCGTGGTGTGGAGCACCACCGAACCGCGGATCACCTCGCCGATCCTGATGCCGCCCGCCACCGTCCTCGCGTCGACGTCGTCCCGTGCCCGATCGACGGTGATCCGGCCACTGGCGGTGCCGAGGCGGACCGGACCGTCCGCGCGGACCACCGTGATGTCGCCGGTCCCGACCTCCACCGTGAGCTTCGCGGTGTGGTCCAGCCGCACGTTCCCGGCGGCGGTGCGCAGGTTGGAGTCCCCGATCCGCCCGTCGGCGCTGATGCCGACGGTGGCGCGGGCGTCGAACCGCGAGCCTGCCGGCAGGTCGACCGTCACGTCGACCGAGCCGTCCCGGCCGACGAGCGAACGCGTCGTGACCCGGGGCGACTTCACCACCAGCCGCCCGTCGGCATAGGAGATCTCGGTCTGCTCGGCCGCTTTCACGTCGGCGGCCCGGGACGGGCTGGTGGGCCGCACCTCGACGGTCGTGTCGGCGCGGTCGCCCGCACTGATCCGGAGCCGCCCGGAGAACAGTTCGATCGTGGCCAAGACCGGCTCGGGGCTGTCGAAGGTCGGCATGAGGCGTTCTCCCTTAGGATCTGGTACGACCTGGCTCCGGTCTTTGGGGGGAATTGTGGCATCGAAGGCGGACGGGCGAGATCACAGAGATGACATGCGGTGGACGAAGGCCATCGAACTGCCCGACGGATCGTGGGTGCGCGGGCGGGGCCTGCGGAACGCCCGGCCGCCGGGCCTCGAGCCGGAGTACGGCCTCTACCTCGGGTCGAACCGGCTGCGTGCCCGGCACGACGCCGCGCTCGCCTGGCGGCACGACTGGCTCGACTGGCCGGACTTCAGGCTGCCGCGCGACCACGACCGCGCCCTCGAACTGATCCGCGGCCTGCACCGTGAGGCCGGCGCGGGCGTGCGGGTCGAGGTCGCCTGCGGCGGGGGAGTCGGCCGTACGGGCACGGTCATCGCCTGTCTCGCCGTCCTGGCCGGAGTGCCCTCGGCCGAGGCGGTCGCCTGGGCCAGAGAGCACCACCACCCGCGTGCGGTCGAGATGCCCTGGCAGCGCCGATGGGTCGAGCGGGCCGGGGTAGGGCAGTCACATTCCCGGTTTCGGCCGTGAATGACGTTTGTGTCCCGAGGGCGGGGCAGTCAACGGTCCATGAAAGACGAAGGGCGCAGGAAAGACGAAGGGCGCCTGAAAGACCAGGAGGCGCCAGAGACGCCGACGGACCTTCCTGCCTCTTCCTGGTGGAGCGCGGTCAAACGCGTGGTCCCGGAGTTCCAGGAAGACAACATCTCCGACCTCGCGGCCGCGCTGACCTATTACGCGGTGCTGTCGATCTTCCCGGCGCTGCTGGTGATGGTCTCCTTGGTCGGCCTGGCCGGGCAGTCGGTGTCCGACACTCTCATCGACAACGTCGGGCAACTGGCCCCGGCCTC
>JBDSTJ010000077.1:0-3367 GCA_039928335.1 Streptosporangiaceae bacterium
CGCCCCCCGCCCCCACCTTGATCGACATTCTGGCCCGTCATGTCCGCAGCCTAGCCAGAACTCCATCGCCTCTCCGTGTCAGCTGACTCTCCTAAATGCTCATTTACAGAGGACTATGTGAGAAAGCTACGAGATGTCTACGATGGAGGCGGTCACACACGGGCGGTGAGGAGATGGATAAACCCAGGCGTCCGGCGGTCGTGGATCTGGCGGGGACGGATCTTTCGACCTGGACCGGGGACAGGACGGCCCTCGGCCATGCGTTGGCACGACTGCGGTCGGAACGGGAGGCCGACCAGGAACCCTGCGCCCGTTTCATCCAAACCGCCACCCTCGAACCCTCAAGCGAAAATGGCTGGGAAAGATGACCCAATGCACGGCATTCGTTTCGACGGTGTCCGGTCTTGGACGCACCGCCGCGATGGTGAACGTGGCCGCGATTCTCGCGGGAACCGAAAAGCGGGTTCTGATCGTCGACTGGAGCGGGGAAACACCAGCGGCGTCCGAGTACCTCAGCCGATTCGACACCGGTTCGCCGGGGGAAGCCACGAATCTGGCCGAACTGCTCGACAGCCTGACCCGGGAGCGTGCCACCGGCCGATGGCAGGCCCGGCGCTTCGACCTGCCCGGCGGGCTCGGCCAGGTGGACGTGGTGACGGCCCTGGTCCGGCCGGCCGACGACACCCCGCCGGAGCTGCCCTTCGGCGACGAACCGCTGGGCCAGATCGTCGACCGCCTCCGTCAGGCCCTCGACCGCTCCGGCTATGACCACGTCCTCGTCGACGCCCCCACCGCGCCCGGACCGAGATCCGCCGAGGTCATCGCCCAAGGCGCGAACGCCACCGTCCTGCTGTTCGGCACCGATCTGCAGTCGGCCACCCAGTCCGTCCACCTCGCCAAGAAGATCAAGGAACAGGCCCAGCCCAACATGCGGATCCACCCCGTCCGCTCCGAGCTCAGCCCGTTCGACACCATCACCGTCGAGCTCGCCCTCACCCAGGGGATCATCGGACAGATCCTCCCCGATGCCGCCGCCGACCTCATGACCCTGCCGCGGACCACCGAGCGCGGACCCGACCGGGACCGGCCGTCCCAGCAGCTCACCATCCTCACCGCCGAGCCGGGCGACCCGCTCATCGCCGCCTACGCCGAGCTGACGTCCCGCCTGACCGACGGAGAGGTCTCCGGCCCGCCGGTGATCCCGGCGGAGCTTCGCGACAACTACCGTGCCGCCGTCGGCCTCACCGGGCCGGAGACGCGCAAGGCGTTCACCCTCGTGCACGCCTGGGCGGACCGGCCCTGGGCCGACTGGATCAGCGCCCAACTGGGGCGGTGCGGCACCACCGTCGTGCCGACCGGACCGGACGGGGCCGATGGCAGCGGTCCGACCGTGGTCCTGATCTCAACGGAACTACCGGCGGTCCCCGCGGCTCTGCTCGCCTCGCCCGAACCGGTGCTCGCGGTGTGCCTGCCCGGCGTCGGCGCGGAGAGCGCCGACCACGTCCCCACCCTGCTGATCGCCGAGCTGACCGCCCGTGAGTCGGCTCTGCGGCTGCTCGGCAGACTCAATCTCGTGCCCGGTCCGAACCGCCCGGACGCCTTCACCCCGGCCTTTCCCGCCGACCCGCCCGGCTCCGCCGGTCCCCGCCGCCATCCGCAGGTGCCGTCCAGCCCGCTCGCCGGACGGACCAACGAGCTGTCGGCCCTCCGCGACGTCCTGCTCGCCCAGCAGGACGGCTGCGTCCCCCACGTCATCACCGGGCCGCCGGGGATCGGAAAGACCGCGCTGGTCCTGGAGTACGTGCGGATGTTCGGGGCCGACTACCAGGAGATCTGGTGGATCTCGGCACGGACCAGGGAGACCGCTCGGAACGATCTCACCGAGTTGGGCCGCGAGCTGCGGATCGGCCAGGGTGCCGACGCCGCCGCGGCAGCGGTCGAGCAACTGATGGCCAGCCGCACCCGCCCCTGGCTGCTGATCTACGACGATGCCGACGACCTGGGCCGGCTCGACGGGCTGATCCCGAGCGGCGGCCGTGGCCATGCGCTGGTGACCGGGCGCACCCTCGAACCGTCCGCGCAGGCCCTCGAACCGCTGCCCCACGCCGACGCCATCCGGATGCTCCGCAGGAAGTACTCCAGGCTCGGGAACGAGCACGCCGCCGCGATCGCCACCGTCCTCGCCGGGCAACCGCTCGCGCTGGAGCTGGCCGGATCCTGGATCCGCCGGACGGCGGGGCTGGTGGAGGGGACCAGCAGCGTCGGGGCGCTCGACGCGGGCAGTTGGGCGACCTCGGAGTTCTTGGCCCGATTCGGCCACCCGGACGACCCGGTGGCGGAGTGCCTGTCCATCACACTGCGCTCCCTGGACGAATACGGCACGGTCGGCCGCCTCGCCGCCCGGCTGCTCGAACTGTGCTCCTGGCTGTCGCCCGACGGGATCGGCCACTGGCTGCTGGCGTCCCCGCCGTTCCTGCGCGCTCTGGTGGCCTCCACCGACGTCACGGGCGGCGCCCTCATCGAGGCCGACACGCTAGCCCTCGACCAGGTGCTGCACCTCGCCGACCGGTACGGCCTGATCGAGCTGGTCCGCGGGCACGCCCCCGTGGTCAGGATGCACCGGCGGATTCAGGAGGCGATCAGGACGACGATGCCGCCGGATATCGCGGCCCAACGCCGCGAGGCGGTCTGGATGGCGCTCGCCGAGATCGCGCCGCCCGAGGCCGCCGGGCCGGTCCGCCGGTCCCCGGGCGAGTACCGTGAGCTGAGCCGGCACTTCGCACCCGCCCAGGTCGCGCAGGGGACCTCCCCGCACGTCCGGAGGCTGGTCGTCCGGCAGGTCGCCTTCCACTACACCACCGGTGACCGGGAGATCTACGACGGCATGCTCCCCCTGGCCGAACGGCTGGTCGGCACCTGGCCGGAGGACGTCATCACCGGGCGCCTGTACGGGCAGATCGCCAACATCCGGCGGCAGCACGGCGAGTACACCGCAGCCCTCACCGCGGGTGACTCCGCCCTGCGCATCCTCCGGGCGGCGGGTGAGGCCGGACTGTCCTGGGCGCTGAACGCCGCGCAGGGCCGAGCCGGCGATCTGTTGGGCCTCGGCAGGTTCACCGAGGCACTGGGCGAGATGCAGGATGTCTACCAGCAGAGCGTCTGGCGCTTCGGCCGGAACCATCCGGTCTCCGTCGTGGCGGAGATCAACCTGGCCACCTATTCCTACCTCACCGGATTGCAGCAGCAGGCGGTGGAGACCGCCCGCCGCTGCCTCGCCCGGCAGATCGCCGAGTTCGGCGTGGCCGACTGGCTCACCCTGCGGATCGGCTGCCGTTTCGTCGACTTCCTGTGCGCCGCCGGCCAGTAC